>JAOQAF010000236.1 GCA_025963735.1 Bacteroidota bacterium | reverse complement strand
AATACATTTCCGTTTACAAAACTTTCAAATTGAATAGCTTTATAATAATCATCCGTTAAAGTTCCTATTTCTTCAATCGCCTCTTTTTTTAGTAAATGACTCGCTGTTTCTACAAAAACATCTTTTAAAAAGAAATGATGTTTGGTGTTATCCTGATAATATAATTGATATACAGGTGCGTTGTAATCGTTGTCAATTAAGGTAAACAACCCATTATCCGGACAAACAATATACTGACCTTTGTAATTGCTTAAAAGATACCGCGTATTGTCTATTGAATTATTTTTATTTAGTCCACTATTGTTCGCTATAAATTTTACAGCCACTAAATGAATGGTGCCTTGAGGAAAATGCGGTAATGAATGTTTTAAAATAAAGGCAGCATCTGAAATGTTATTATCCTTAATATCACAACTTAAATCAATAATTTGTAAACCAGGATTTTGAGTCAATAGCCTTGCTTTAACTATAGCTAAATAGGGATCGCGGTAACCCAAATCTGTAGTTAAAGTAACAATGCTCATTTGTTCAAAAGTAAATATTATTTAAGGCATAAATTTTTTTAACCTTGATGAGAGATTAACAGGGTTATAAACAATACCCTAAGATAGAACTAAGTATGACAGAAAAGATCATTACGCTGGATAGTATTGAACCGGTTGAAATTTACGGAGTAAACGACGTTAAATTAAACATCATAAAAAAATATTTCCCTAAACTTAAATTGATTGCAAGAGGTTATTCCCTGAAAGTACTGGGTGAAACCACCGAAATAGCAAGGTTTGAGAAAAAACTGGAGATGCTTTCGGATTATTACCATAAAAACGGACTTCTTACCGAGGCCGTACTTGAAAGGCTATTAGGGCCTACCGGAGATAACATTCTGGAGTCAAAGGATGAAGCTGCTAGTAACGATATTATTCTTTTTGGAAATAACGGGCTTGTAATTAAAGCCAAAACAGACAATCAACGGAAAATGGTTAACAGCATTTTAAAAAATGATATGTTGTTCGCTATTGGGCCCGCCGGAACCGGAAAAACCTACACTGCCGTTGCGCTGGCTGTTAAAGCTTTAAAGAACAAGGAGGTTAAACGTATTATTCTCACACGGCCTGCTGTTGAGGCTGGAGAAAATCTTGGTTTTTTACCGGGCGATCTTAAAGAAAAGTTAGATCCGTATATGCAACCGCTTTATGACGCATTGAACGACATGGTGCCCACAGAAAAATTAAATCAATATATTGAAAACCGTACCATTCAAATTGCGCCTCTTGCATTTATGCGTGGCCGTACCTTGGATAATGCCTTTGTGATATTAGATGAAGCCCAGAATACTACTGAAAGCCAGATGAAAATGTTTTTAACACGGATGGGGGCAAATGCCAAATTTATTGTTACCGGTGATGCAACCCAGGTGGACTTGCCAATTAAGCAACCCAGCGGCTTGTTGCAAGCATTGAGGATTCTGAAAAAGGTGGAAGGAATTGAAATAATTGAATTGAATAACAGCGATGTTATCCGTCATAAACTTGTACGTTCCATTATCGAACGGTATGAAGCCACCAAGAAATCAGATTAAATTAAAAGCAGATAAGGTCCCTTAATCTCTTTCATCGTTAATTTGATCGGCCTTGAAACCTTTTAAATCAAACACGAACAGATTATCAGCCATTTCAACATTTGATTTAAGGCCTTTAATCTCATACACCTGCGTGCCTCCGTCTTTCATGAGCATTTTTAGCTGTCCAACCTGTTTCTTAGTTTTATCAACATAAAGTTTAATGGTATGAAATTTTTTCTTTTCAGGTTTAACTGCCGGATAAAGATCAATAACCTGGTAAGTGGTTGTTCCTACTTTTTCCTCTTTATCATATTTATATTTGTATCCTGTTTCGTACATGGTAAATATTGTACTGGGATTCAACTGATCTTCGTTGGTGGCATCAAAGTTTTTTATGGTAACTTCTTTCGCATCTTTGCTGTAATTCCACAAGGTTTTGCCGTCGCACACTATTGTATTGCCCGGAATCTCGAGTTTAAATTTTTGTCCTTTTATTAAAACCTTTCCAATTTGCTTCTCCACCTGTTTTTTGTCTTTATTAAACATGATTAGGCTGTAATCAGCTGATATGGTTTTGTGACTTTTTGTGGTTTTACTCAGGTCATCCAATATAGCTTTTGCTTTAGGGTCCTGCTCCTGAGCGTTAGTAAGTAATGCAAAGGCTCCAAAGAGAATAAGAAATAGATTTTTCATAGTTTTTTTATCAGAAATTTACACCGGCACCTCATTTTTTTAAATAAAAACGGTGTCCTGGCATAATGTATACAAATGTAATACCAATTAAAGCTCGAAAAGGAGATAATAGATGAAAAGGCTTATTGATTTCTTAATTTATGCAAAATTTCATCTAATTGATGCATGTCTTTTACCAATACTT
Organism: Bacteroidota bacterium; assembly: GCA_025963735.1. Classification (GTDB taxonomy): domain Bacteria; phylum Bacteroidota; class Bacteroidia; order B-17B0; family Aurantibacillaceae; genus Aurantibacillus. Next base: position 13,961 of record JAOQAF010000236.1, on the reverse strand, counting down.
CCCTGGCCTTGCTTCCTTCAAACTGGCCAATTATTCCGGCTGCTTCCAACTGGTCAACTATTCGTCCGGCACGGTTATACCCAAGTTTTAATTTTCGTTGTAAAAAAGAGGCGCTGCCCTGTTGAAACTGAACAACGAGTTTAGCCGCATCGTCAAACATTTTATCTCTTTCACTTAAATCAACTTCGGCTTTACCATCACTTCCATCTTCGCCAACATATTCCGGAAGTAAAAAAGCACTTGGGTAAGCACGCTGATTTCCTATAAACTCACAAATTTTTTCTACTTCGGGTGTATCAACAAATGCGCACTGAATACGGATTAGATCATTTCCTGTGCTTAACAACATATCTCCTCTTCCAATCAGCTGATCGGCTCCGCCCGAATCTAAAATGGTGCGGCTGTCTATCTTACTTGAAACCCTGAATGCGATACGTGCAGGAAAATTGGCTTTAATAGTTCCTGTAATTATATTTACCGAAGGTCGCTGTGTTGCAATTATTAAATGAATTCCAATGGCTCTGGCCAGCTGCGCTAAACGTGCAATAGGTGTTTCCACTTCTTTGCCGGCAGTCATTATCAAATCGGCAAACTCATCCACTACTAAAATAATATAAGGAAGATATTTATGTCCATCGTTCGGATTTAATTTCCGGTTCACAAACTTCGTATTATACTCTTTTATATTTCGCACCTGGGCATCCTGAAGCAATGCATAGCGATTATCCATTTCAATACATAGAGAGTTAAGCGTGTGAATTACTTTAGTGTTATCGGTAATAATCGCATCCTCTGAATTTGGCAGCTTCGCTAAAAAATGTCTTTCAATTTTGTTGAATAAAGTGAGCTCCACTTTTTTAGGATCCACCAGTACAAATTTAATTTGCGCCGGATGTTTTTTATAAAGCAGAGAAACAAGCACCGCGTTAAGCCCTACTGACTTACCCTGGCCGGTTGCTCCTGCCATCAATAAATGCGGCATTTTAGCAAGATCAGCAATAAATATTTCGTTACTGATGGTGCGACCTAAGGCAATGGGCAAATCAAAAGTGGAATTATTAAATTTTTCTGAAGCCAGTATATTTCGCATTGGAACCATTTCAGGTGTTTGATTTGGAACTTCAATACCAATGGTGCCTTTACCCGGAATTGGCGCTATGATACGGATGCCAAGCGCAGCGAGACTTAATGCAATATCGTCTTCCAGATTTTTTATTTTTGAAATACGCACACCTGCAGCAGGAACTATTTCATACAAGGTAACAGTAGGCCCAACAGTGGCCATGATTTTGTCTATTTCAATGCCATAATTTTTTAACGTAGCAATAATACGGTCTTTGTTGGCCACCAGTTCTTCCTGGTTAACTTTATTTTGCGAGCTTCCATAATCATTAAGTAAATCAAATGTTGGAAATTTATAATGTCCCAAATCAAGGGTTGGATCATACTCGCCAAATTCTTCCACCAGTTTAGCGGCTTTGTTTTCTTCTTCAATTACTACCGGTTCATCCACGGTTTTACCAATTTCAAATTCCGGCTCACCTTTTAATTCTGCTGAAGGTGTTTGAGAAATTGTATCTAACGTTACATGGTTATTTTCTGATAAGGAAGTGATGTTGTTTTCTTCTGTTGAACTTACAGGCTCAAGGATTTCCTGCTTAGAAGGCAGAATTTCAAGGCCGATATTTTTTTCTGTGTTTACCGGACTAATGATTAAATCATCACCTTTTTGTTTGATTTCAAAATTTAATAATTCTTCTTCCTCTTCCTGAGTTAGTTTAAGTTCTTTAACTTCGTTAAACGAACTATTAAAATCTTTTGATGGCTGGGAAGTTTTTAATTCCTCTTCAATAATTTCATCCTGTAACAAAACTGGTTTTGCCGGAAGCTTAAAAGAGAGATTTATAACAAGCACTAAAAATGTAAGCATTGAAAAAGCCAAAAGTGCCAATAGGCCAATACCACCAACTAAGTTTGCTATTTCAGAATTAATAAAATAACCAAAACCACCGCCCATAAAATACATTCTGTCTGAGAAAATATACGCCATAACCAGCGAGCTCCAGGTCATTAGAAACAGCCATTTGGCATTAAACGCCGATACATTTAAAAATTTTCTTTGAACGGTTTTTTGAATACCATAAAGAAAAAGAACAGGTACTAAAAGAAAAGACGAGGCACCAAACCCTTTGTACATAAACAGATGGGAAATTAAAGCGCCCGCTTTACCCAGCCAGTTCTGCACTTTTGTTTCAGGATTAAAAAGTGTGCCGGATGATCCCAGAACTTTATCCTGATCAATATCCCAGGTAAAAAAATAAGATGTAAACGCAATGGCAAGATACCCTGCAAACAATACCAACAACAAACCTGTTATTTTTTGCGTGCGCTCATTTTTGTAAAAGCTATGAAACAATTTTAAACGTTGAAGTATTGAAACCTTATCTTTCTTAGGTGTTGTATTGGCGGCTTCGGGAATGGATTTGGCCGGGTTTTTGGTTTTCGCTTTTTTTTCCTGAGCAATCTCTTCGTCTTTTTCTTTCCGCGGGCGTTTTTTTTCTTCAGTCAAACGTTCAACTTTTTCAAAAGGATTTTGAGTTTCTTCAACCAGAATTTCATCTGAATGCTTATCCCTGAATTTATTCTTTTTTTCTGTGCTCATTATCCTTTAAAAGTAGCCGCTTAAAGCCTTGTTTGATATGGGAAAAGGCCAATGTTTTTAACTATGCATTGTTAATCAATCGGTAATGGCTCTAATGCCGGATTTTAGACTTCGCTTTTGGAAATTATTTGTAATATTGTTTATGATGAAATATTTTTTTACGGCGCTCGTTTTTATCCTTTTTACAGATATTAAGTCGCAAACTATCGACAGCGCCTGGGTTTACAACAATTATAATAAACAAGAAGTAATGATTCCGATGAGGGACGGGAAAAAATTATTTACCTCCATTTATACACCAAAAGATAATTCTGAAAAACACCCGGTACTCATGGTACGTACACCATATTCGGCCGCGCCTTATGGCAAAGTGTACAGTCCGCGTTTATATGCCCCGCACTGGAGCCGGTATGTGAGAGAAAAATACATCATTATCGTTCAGGATGTCCGTGGACGTTACATGAGTGAAGGCGACTATATGGATGTGCGTCCTTTTAATGAAAACAAAAAAGGTAAAAATGAAATTGATGAGGCAAGTGATACCTATGATGCCGTGGATTGGTTAGTTAAGAACGTAAGCAATAATAACGGAAATGTTGGTTTTTTTGGCATTTCATATCCGGGGTTTTATTCAACCATGGCGGCGTTGAGTAATCATCCGGCAATTAAGGCTGTTAGTCCGCAAGCCCCGGTAACAGAGTGGTTTTTAGGGGATGACTTTCATCACAACGGCGCTTTTGCATTAATGGATGGATTTCATTTTTACTATGGCTTTGGGGTTCCAAGGCCAAAGCCGGCTCCTTCTTATGGAAGAGAATTTGCTTTTCCTACAATGGATAATTACGATTTTTATTTGAAGCAGGGAGCTCTGAAAAATTTCACCAAAATTATGGGCGATTCAATAGTATTCTGGAATGAAATGATGAATCATCCAAATTACGATGAGTTCTGGAAAGCCCGCGATGCACGCAGGGCCTGTAAAAACATAAAGCCGGCGATGTTAATTGTGGGCGGAACATTTGATGCAGAAGATTGTTACGGTGCATGGAATTTATATAAGGCAATTGAAAAGCAATCTCCCGCAACAACTAATAAATTAATAATGGGGCCGTGGTTTCATGGAGGATGGAGCAGGGGTAACGGCAGTTATTTGGGAAATGTTCGTTTTGGATCAAAAACTGCCGAACATTTTCAGCAGGATATGGAACTTCCTTTTTTCAACTATTATTTAAAAGGAAAAGGCAGCGGAAACAATTTACCGGAAGCAACCATCTTCTTTACCGGTGAAAATAACTGGAAACAGTTTGAAAGCTGGCCGCCTGTAAAAATGGAAATGAAAACTATTTATTTAAATGCCAATCAAAAATTAACGTTTACTAAGCCAAATGGTCCTTCCTCTTTTTCAAAATACATTAGCGATCCTAACAAACCGGTTCCGTATACAGAAGATGTTCACTTAGACCGTACACGTGAATATATGGTGGATGATCAGCGTTTTGCGTCGCGCCGTACCGATGTGCTTGTTTTTGAAACGGAGATTCTGAATGAAGATGTAACGCTAGCGGGGCCTGTTATTGCCGACCTGAAAGTAAGTCTCAGCACTACAGATGCCGATTTTGTGGTAAAAGTAATAGATGTTTTTCCAAATGATTTTAAGTACGACACGTCTTATTGTTGCAAAGGAAATTTTAAGGCTGAAATGGGGGGGTATCAAATGTTGGTGCGCGGAGAAATCATGCGTGGTAAATTCAGAAACAGTTTTGAAAAGCCACAGGCCTTTTTGCCCGGTAAAACCGAAACCGTAAAATTTGAATTACCCGACGTTGCACATACATTTAAGAAAGGTCATAAATTAATGATCCAGGTACAAAGCTCATGGTTCCCGGTGTTTGACAGAAATCCACAACAGTTTATAGATATTTATAAATGTGATGATAAAGATTTTGTTCCTTCTGAAATTAAAGTTTTTCATCAGACTGACGCCGCCTCTTCGATTCAATTGCCGGTGTTAAAGAATTAAAATAAAATTAGTTTAACCCCGTGTAACACCAAATGCGGACCCTTCAGGTATTTTTATTTGTTATCTTTGTATATGCTTCAGCAGATTCTTGTGTATTCCCTTTTGGCCATAGCCCTGGCTTATCTTGGCTTAAAATTTTTTAAACCAAAGAAGAAAACGGGTTGCGACACAGATTGCGATTGTCATTAAACAGTATGTTTTTTTTGGACAAGTGCATTTGAATTTCTCTAAATAATTTCCCTCTTATCTGACTATACTTTAACAGACAAAAAAAACAGACGTGTTCAACGTCTGTTTTTTTTTAAAGATGAGAAGAAGTGTTTTTGTAAGGTCCTATTTTTTCAGGATGTAATAAATATTAGTTAACCATTTGGCGGTATCTTTTTCTACCATCGGGTCATTAGCGTATTCTTCAATAACTGCTGTTTGAGTTACGCCTTTATTTTTCATATACGTATCCATTGCATAATGCGCGTTTGCGCTTTTGGCATAATCGCCAAGATAGGCAATGTGCAATACGTTAGAAGCCGGAAACTCGTGGATATGAAAACCTTTCAGAGTTGTGCCCTTTGCTACTTTAAAAACTGCAGCAACATCCGCTTCTCCTTTTACTTCATCATACTTGCTGTAAATAGCGCTGGGCGCGGCCATTGGCCGGATCTTATGTTCACCAAGACTTTGACCGATGGTAGGGAAATGTTTTGAAAAGAATGCGCCAAGATCCTGAAATTTTACTGTTTCGGTTTTTGTTCCAAGAAAAGTTGTTTCAGGCCATTGCGTTTCTTTTACTTCATAATTGGCAACTGAAGCTTCCTCGGTAGGAGAGTTTTCAAGTACTGTTTTTAATTTAGTTAATCCCTTTTCAAAATCAGGTGCCATCATTTTATCCATGTTCATAAACAACATTGGACCCCGGTGAAAAAAATCAATGTTCATGATCATTTGCCATTTTACGGTTGAACTGTTTCCGTTTTCCTTCGTGATCATATTTACCCAGGCATTGCCCATACCTTTAAAGGTTAATTCTTCTTTTATAGTATCCGCTGAAACGCCGATAATGGTCATGGAGCCTTCTCCAACTTCCTTATTGCCGGTCCATGAATAAGTATGTCCAACTTCGCGTGGATTACCGACATATGTGTTTTTCATATTCGGATCTTTTTCTGACCACGGACTCCACTGATCGTGGAAAAATTTTAAATCGCCAAGTTTTGATTTTACAACAGAAGCGGGTTTGTTAATAACGGTTTCGCGTTCAACTATAACTCTTTTTGGACCAAAAAGGCAAAGCACAATGTAAATACATACTAGTGCCAGGATAACGTAAAGAAATTTTTTCATAATAATTTAGATTTACGTAAAAGTAATATTTTTTATCAGAGCATAAGCTGATAAGTGTTATTTCCCAAAAGGATCTTTTTTATAGATGTAGTTTATTTTAATGTCTTTTGAACTTTTTTTGCCCGAAATTAATTTAACAGGATTTTCTTAAAAATCCTTTCCTCAGGAGTAATAACTTCAATAAAATACATGCCTTTTTGCAAATAATATAAATCGATTTGTTTATCGAAATCAGAATTGGATATAAACTGTTCAGAACTTAACAATTGACCAATTGAATTAACAATGTTGATAAACACGAGGGACTTAGCACCGGTGCTTCCCTTTATTGTAATAAATCCTGACGAGGGTACGGGAAATACTTCCGTGAATAAGCTGCCAGTTGTTTCTTCTCGGACACCCACATCGATGACTGATTCAAGTTTCGCCACAAACATATCACCTCCGGAATCAACCGTTTTAATTGTATCCGAACCAAATAAATGTCTGCCGGTAAAGGTTCCTGCAAGGAACACACTTCCGTTGGGAGTGAGCACGAACTCCTGTGGGGCTACCCAACCACCATTGGAAATCGTTTGTTTTATAATGGACACGGTTCCGTTGTTATGAAGTTCAGCGACAAATAGTAAATTTAAATTAGTTGTATATGTGTTCCCGGCTAGTTCGGCATTTTTATAATAACATCCACTAATAAATACCTTGTTATTCAGTGATTGTATATCGGTGAAAGAAAGGCAGAGGCCTGATAAAGTGTCTTCGCTTGTTTTAAAGCCGGTTTGATTATAAGCTGCTATGTAATAAGTTTGGGTAGAAGCCGAGGGATAAACGTGTCCGAGCACATAGATCTTTGAGTTATCTGCCACTGTTAAAGCCTGAGTATAATTTTCGATGTTAAATCCTCCTATTGAATCTCCCTGCATATTGATTTTAATAAGTTGGTTCTGATAAGAGTTGCCCACAGCCCGAGTACCTGTTATATAAATAATGTTATCTTTTCCGGAAAATAATGGAGATTCAAAAAGACCTGTTTCAACAGAAATATCAAAAGTTTTATTCCAAAGAATGTTTCCATTTAAGTCTAAATGTACCATTGCAGTTTTTTGATATTGATTTGTTGAAAAGTTACCCCTAGCAACGATCCCTTTGCCTACCCTTATTAAATTACGGAATACTCCCTGCGCATACGCACTCCACGCTAAGGTTCCGCTACTGTCGTACTTTGTTATCAGGTTACTTCCCACAGTATAGGTGCTACCATCAACATCTGTTATTGATTTTGTTAAACTTGAAATGGGTTTTTTCCAAAGTAAATTTCCGGCGCCTGAGTATTATATAACCAATAGTTTGTTACAGTGTTTGCGCCACTTGGCCCGGAAGAAAAGTGGCTGTGTACAGTTACATAAACACTTCCAGATAGATCTTCCCCCGTTCCGGTAACATCATCCGAAAAATAATCGTTGTTGCAATAATTAGCCCAAGTCGAACTCTGACTATTCACTTGTGCCACCAAAAGAAAAGATAGTAATACAAAATAAAATTTGGTCATATAGGGAGTTATTAAATTAACATGCCAAATGAATATAAATTAATCATAGAATGGTAGTAAAAGTTAAATCCCGCCCTTAAAAGGATCTTTTTTATAGATGTAGTTTATTTTAATGTCTTTTGAAGCATCATCTTCCGGCAATGGTTGGTGCTGTTCCTCTTCAGGTAAAATATCCGTATCATCCTCCTCATTTTCCCAGGCGTATATTTTTCTTTGCGGACCTTCTTTTCTATAATTGAAAGCAACAAGAAGTCCCGCTAAAGATCCGAACAGATGCCCTTCCCAGCTTATTTCGGTTTTCAACGGAAAAATACCCCACATAATACTTCCATATAAAAACACAACCAAAGCAGAAACTACCATCAGGCTTAAATGTCTTCTGAAGATGCCGCTGAAAAATAAAAAAGTTGCCAGTCCGTAAATAAGTGTGCTTGCGCCAATGTGATACACCGGATAATCAGGGTTATTTCTTCCTCCGATCCAGAGCCATAATCCGCTTATCAGCCAAATCCAGATAAAAGCCTGTTTGGCTATTTTTTTATAAAAGAAAAACAGAAGCATACCTAAAACCATCAAAGGCCATGAATTTGAAACAATGTGATCAAGGCCTCCGTGAATAAATACGGAAGTTACAATGCCCGGTAGGCCTTTTGGGTCTCGGGGTAACACGCCCCATTTGGCAAAGCCATGGCGGCTTTGCTGTTCAATTAAAAATACTGCCCAGATCACACATAAAAACATGAAAGGGTAAAAAGAAATACTCAGAGTTTTTTTAAACAGATAATTTTTCATTTTAACGGCCCGGCGCTATCAGCTAAGTTGATCAATATTTTTTAAAACAGAAGTTAAAAAGTTTTATTTTTTTGTAATGGCACCGTGTTAAGTTGTTCTTTTGTTTTAAAGAACAGGATGAGTACTTTTACCATTGTGAATGAGCCAGAAAACAAAAATGTTCTTGATCCGGTAAAATGGGTGAAAAATTATTCAGATTACCTTTATAATTTCGCGTATTATAGAGTAAGCGATCAGGACCTGGCTGAAGATCTTGTACAGGATACTTTTCTTTCTGCATTAACGGCCCGCGCAACTTATAAAGGATTGGCGAATGAGAAAACCTGGCTGGTTAGTATATTGAAAAATAAAATAATTGATCATTACAAAAAAGCTTCAACTCGCAATGAGTCACCTTTGCAGTTAAGTGCTTATGATGCGCCATCGTATGATTATTATTTTGATAAGCAAAAAAAAGGCGAATGGCAAAAAGATCACGCACCAAAAGACTGGGGCGAATTGCAGGCACAGCCTGAAACTAAGGAATTTTATGAAATCTTAAACAAATGCATGAGTACGCTTCCTTCAAAATGGAGAGGCGTTTTTCAAATGAGCTTGCTGGATGATAATGATTCTGCGGAAGTTTGTAAGGAATTTAGTCTTACTTCGTCTAACTTTTGGGTAATCATGCACCGCGCCAAATTACAGATCCGCGAGTGTCTTGAAAAAAACTGGGTAAAAATATAATGGAAGAGTTAAAGGCACATACATATAAATGGTACGAGTTTGGATGCAAAGACGCATCCTACCTGGAAACCAAGGCCGATTATGCCACTCTTACATTTTCAGAAAAAATGCTTTATAACTTTCATTTGGCAACATGCAGGTACTGCCGCCGATTTGTAAAACAAGTGAACCAAATTGAGGCTTTATTAAAAAAATCAAAAAGCGTTGAAACCGGGATTATAATGGCGGAAGAAAAGAAACTTGCTATAAATCAATTAATTACAGATAATTTATCTAAATAATAACTTTTCGCTGTAAGTAAATATCTTTTCCCTCGTATATTAGACTATAACTTTAAAACAAAAACCAAATGGAAAAAAAATCAACGTTAGTTACTTGCTCAATGATTGCAGGTGCTTTAATGAGTGTATCAGCAGTTAAAGCTTCAAGTTTAATGGAATACAACGCTCTTGGTTCTGCAGGAGAAGTTCGTTCTGCATTAGTTAAGTCTATCGAAGCATCTTGCGGAGAGAAGAAAGCTGAAACTAAAGATGGTAAAGCTAAAGACGCGAAATGCGGAGAGAAAAAAGCTAAAGACGCAAAATGCGGCGAGAAGAAAGCTAAAGATGGTAAATGTGGAGAAGGAAAATGCGGAGAGAAAAAAGGCGAGCACAAAGACACTAAGTCTACTGAAAAGCCTCATTAATAACAATTAAAAAAGGCCCTTCTAACCGAAGGGTCTTTTTTTTCATAAAATTATATGCACTCACATCAATATACAGGTTTAGGGTTTCGTAAAGATTTTGCGGAAGATCTTCTTTCAAGTGATGTGCTTAAACCATCCTTTATTGAACTCGCCCCCGAAAACTGGATTGGCATGGGCGGCTACTGGAAAAAACAACTGGATAAAGCCGCTGAAAAATTTCCTATAACATGTCATGGCCTATCATTGTCAATCGGTAGTCCTGATGAGATAGATGTTTCTTTTGTTAAACAGGTAAAAAAATTTCTCGATCATTATAAAATAAAAGTGTATTCAGAACACTTGAGTTATTCAAAATGTGATAACGCGCATTTGTATGATCTTCTTCCTATCCCTTTTAGAATGGACGCCGTAAGGCATATCGTTGAACGTATTAAACAAGTTCAGGATATTTTAGAACGGCCGATTGTTCTTGAAAATGTTTCCTATTATACGTCTGTTGCCGCTGAAATGAAAGAACATGAATTTATTTCGGCCATTGTTAACGATTCGGGTTGCGATATGTTGCTGGATGTAAATAATGTTTATGTGAACGCGTTCAACCATCAATATGACGCAAAAGAATTTTTAAGTAAACTTCCTCTTGATAAAGTGGCATATGTACACGTGGCCGGTCACGAGCAGGTATCAGACACGTTAATAATTGACACACATGGCCAGGCTGTGATTGACCCTGTGTTTGAACTATTTGAACATGTTGTTGGTTTAATAAAACCGGTACCCGTATTATTGGAAAGAGATTTTAATATTCCTGAGTTATCTGAATTACAAAGTGAACTGGACCGCATGAATGGAATAATCTCAAAAAAATGGCAAGTACAACATGCATCTGCTTAAGGAAGAAACATATTCGCAACAGGCTTTATTGGCCCACTACTGCAGAAGCGGGGTAGAACCTTCTGAACTTATAAATATAAATAAAGATAATTTATATCAGTACCGGCGATTATGTATTAACATCACTTCAGATATCATTGAAACAGCGTACCCCATAACGCATAGTTTTCTGGATTCAGAAATATGGAACAAACTTGTTTATGATTTTTTTGCTGAACATAAATGCCAGACACCTCAGGTATGGCGCATGCCCCTGGAGTTTTATGATTATTGTATTGCAAAAAATATTGGCGAAAAATTAAATGCACCGTTTTTAAATGATTTGTTATATTTTGAATGGCTTGAGCTGGATGTACATACCATGGAGGATATCGCTTATCCTGCAACACTTTCGGGCAGTGACTGGTTAAATAAAAAAATAGCTTTAAACCCTGAGCATCGTTTAATTAAACTGACTTATCCTGTGCATATTACTTCACCGGCCGATGGATTGGCGGAAAAAAAAGGCGATTATTTTTTATTGATTTACCGGGAGAAAGAAAGTGGAAATGTTCAGTTTGTTGATCTTTCAATGTTTTATACATACATTTTAGAAAATCTTATCAATGGCTCGTTGCTTAAGGATATTTTAATGGAAGCAAATACGTTATTTCAGATTAACGATATTGAATTATTAAATAAACGCGCTCTTGAGTTTATTGAAGATCTTAAAAAAAGAAATTTTATTGTCGGTCTGCTCGCTTAATATGTTTTTATTTATTAGTCTGAATTGAATTATGAAAAGATTTTTATTGCGTGCCGAAAAAATTGCTGACAAAGGACAGGATTTTGCTTTGCTTTTTTTACGGATTGTTTTAGCATATGGGTTTTGGGAGCCTGCTAAAAAGAAATGGGCCGACATTAATGCGATCGCCGAATGGTTCGGGAGCTTGGGTATACCTTCTCCAAAGCTTAATGCGTATCTGGCCGCTTCCACAGAAATGGCTGGCGTTTTTCTATTAATACTTGGTCTTGGCACCCGTTTTATTTCTTTCCCTTTAATAATAACAATGTTGGTTGCCATTAAAACAGTCCACTGGACTAACGGTTTTGCAGCCGGTGAAAATGGTTTTGAAATTCCTTTGTATTACATGCTCATGTTATTTGTTCTTATCACTTTTGGAGCAGGTAAGATCAGTATTGATTATTTGATTAAGAGAAACATCAAATAAAAGTGATTAGTGTTTAGTCCTTAGTTTTTAATGATATCCGCTCATCTGTGTAATCAGTGAAATCTGCGGCCTTTAGAGTTTTTAGTGTTTAATTATTAGTGTTTAATAAATCCTTTTAATCGTGAAATCTGTGGCGAATAAAAGTGATCATGTTTAGTTCTTAGTGTTTAATGATGTCCGCTGATCTGTGTAATCAGTGAAATCTGTGGCGAATAAAACCGATTAGTGTAATTAGTAAAATTCGTGTCTCCTTCTGATTATTATCTGTGTAATCCGCAGTTTATTTTTTCCTTGTAAAATCTTTAAATGAAATTCCCTTACGGATAGAGTCCGTATAAATGTAATCATGCATGATGTTTGACCATTGCTGAGGTGTATAAACCGTATAGAACAAAGAGGGTTCTATTATTTTCCCGAAATGAATTGTGATAGTTTTACCTTTTTGTTTAAACATTTCATCGGGTAAAAAAAGCATTTCTATATTCGCTTTAATGCCAATGCGTTTACGCCACCTGGCAAAGCTGTAAAAAAAGTTTGAATTATTACCTTCAATGAAAACCGGAATTATAGGTTTGTTGTATTTGATCGATTTATTTATAAAGCTTTTATTCCAGCTTAAATCGCGGATGCCTTCCGGAAATTTACGACTAACGAGTCCCGCCGGAAACACAAGAATAGCGGCTTCTGTAGCGTATACTTTTTCTACAAATTGCAAACTGTCTCGGTTTTGTCCGCCCACTTTGTTAACCCCGACAAATATTTCTCCGAAATTTTTAAGATTTTTTAAAATATCATTTACTATGAACCGAACGTCTTGGCGCTGATTGCCAACCGCATTAATTAACGCCATGCCGTCAAGACCACCCAGCGGATGGTTGGCGGCAACAATAATTCCACCGGTTTTAGGAATGTTTTCGGCGCCATGAACTTCTACTTTTACTTTAAAATATTTAAGGACTTCTGCATTGTATTCTAGACCATGGAAAGGTTCAAGATATGTCATGGCCTCATTGATGCCATCTTCACGAAGTTTTCGTTTCAGCATATTGATGGCAAAGCCAGGTAAAAATTTGTATAAACCCTTCGCTTTTTCCTTCAGTACTTTATCAACGTCTATAAATTTTTTAGGGGCCATGGTAAGCAGCAAAAATAACCCAAAATTGTTAATATCCTAAATGAAAATTACAGGCTTTGTGTGGATTTTTTAAATTTCCTGAATCTCTCCAAACCCTTGCTAATTGCTTAATGGACACTTTCTCACTTGCACCATATTATTAAAAGGAGCCTCATTTTGAGGATGTTAACAAGCCGGATTTTTCAACAAAAGTGGGAAAAAGTGGGTTGTTGTGGTAAAAGGTGGTAAAATTATGCTTATTTTTGTTCAAATCATTTAAACATCAGTAATGACAAGCCTTATAGGGGAATATGACTGCAAAGTGGACGCGAAAGGGCGTTTCATGTTTCCTGTCGACCTTAGGAAGCAGCTTGATTCATTGTTTGAAAATGGTTTTGTAATAAACCGTAACCTCCACCAAAAATGTTTGGTTCTCTACCCCATTATTGAATGGGAAAAACTGAATAAAAAACTCGCGAAACTCAATAGGCTTATTAAATCCAATGATGTTTTTGTAAGAAAATTTACTGGTGGCGCCACCAATGCTGAGCCTGATTCAACCGGGCGTCTGTTATTACCCAAAGCACTTACAGATTACGCGGATATAAAAACAGACCTGAAAGTGTTAGGAAGTAACAACGTTATTGAGCTTTGGGATAAGAAAATGTATGAAGATTTTCTTAACCAGGATGTAAATATTGAAAAACTTGCTGAAGATGTGTTAGGGGGCTTGAACTTTAACGACAGCGAAAATGAGTAACGCGTATCACACGTCCGTTCTTTTACAAGCTTGTATTGATAATCTGAATATTCGACCGGAAGGTATTTATGTCGATTTAACTTTTGGAGGTGGCGGACATTCGGCCCACATCCTTAAACAGCTCAATGAAAAAGGAAAGTTGTTTGCCTTTGATCAGGATGCCGACGCACAAAAAAATGCGTTGAAGGATAAACTCTTTACTCTTATTCC
>JAOQAF010000185.1 GCA_025963735.1 Bacteroidota bacterium | reverse complement strand
CCGTCACATAATTTGAACATTCGCCCCGAATGATTAAACAGGGAACATCGCTTTTGAATTCAGGAGCCATTACTCCAATGTTATTATAACTAGCCGTTATTACTTTCAAATTGAATCGCCAGTCCATTATATTATTTTCGGTATCTCTCCAGTAAATGTTTTTAAGGAGGAATTGTTTTGTACCGAAATCTTTAATGTATTCGCCCAATTGTGATTCGGCTTCTTTTCTTGTTTTGACCACAGAAAAATCTACTGAATTTAAAGCCGCCAACACCTCATGGTGATGCGGTTCATAAGCGCGCGGCGAAATGTCGGCAATAATTAGTTTATCAGTTACCCCGTTATATTTTGCTTCAAAGAACATCAGCACTTTTCCTCCCATGCTGTGACCCATTATTATAGGGTTATCCAATTTATGATGATCAATAAATTCTTTCAGATCGTCAGCCATTACTTCATAATCCCACACATCGCTGTGCGGCGACAAGCCATGATTACGTAAATCGGGCGTAAACACGTGGAAATTCTGTTCTGCAAATTGTTTAGCAAGCGTGTTCCAGTTATCGCTTTGTCCGAATAACCCGTGTAATATAATGAACGGCTGTCCCTGCCCGAACTCTCTGTATGCTAAGTTCATTTTAGAATTTATAGTTTTGGATTTTAATAAAAGTTATGCCTTCTAAAAATGATTTATTCAATGAATAAAGAATTTACTTAAGTTGTCTCAGATACATTTGTACTGTATTTTCTAATCCAAAATACAAGGCGTCGCTTATTAAGGCATGGCCAATAGATACTTCTAAAAGACCCGGAATGTTTTGTTTAAAAAATTTTAAGTTTTCCAGGCTTAGGTCGTGACCGGCATTAATGCCCAACTGTAGTTCATTAGCGCGTTTGGCTGCTTCCACAAAAGGCGCAATTGCTTTTTCTTTTTCGGTATTAAAACAACGCGCATAATTTTCAGTGTACAGCTCTATTCTTTCAGTGCCTGTTATTTTGGCTCCTTCTATCATTTTAAGATTAGCATCTACAAAAATAGAAGTGCGTATGCCATGTGTTTTAAAGAGATGAATCATCTCAATCAAAAAATCTTTATTTGCCAGAGTATCCCAGCCATGATCACTTGTTAACTGGCCTAACACATCGGGCACTAAGGTTACCTGCTGCGGTTTAACTTCGAGCACCAAATCAATAAATTTTTTTTCATGCGGATTACCTTCAACATTTAGTTCGGTTTTTAAAATTTTTTTTAAATCGCGAACATCCTGGTAAGTAATGTGCCTTTCATCGGGGCGGGGATGTACGGTTATACCGTGAGCTCCATAACGTTCTATATCAGCCGCTGCCTTTATCACATCCGGAGTATTCCCTCCGCGGGCATTGCGCAAGGTGGCTATTTTATTAATATTAACACTTAATTTAGTCATTTTTCCGGTGTTTTTTGTGCCTTTTTAAGAAATAAAAGTAAAACTAATTTACTACATTTGATAAAGTAAAATGCTGGTTGGAGATTTAATAACAGACGAGATTCCCCCGTTAAAAGTTACCGATACTGTTGAAATGGCCCTCGATTGGATGGAGCAGTTTAAAGTGTCGCATTTAGCTGTGGTAGATAATCGGGAATTAGTTGGCATCGTTTCAGAAACCGATCTGATGGACTATGATAAGCCCGACGAGCCCATTAATGCAAGCAAACTTCCTTTATTAAAACCAATTATTCATCATTACCAGCACACGTATGAATTGGTAAAACTTATGAGTAGTTTAAGTCTTACCTTAATTCCGGTTTTAGATGAAAATGAATTATACAAAGGCTGTATTACTTTAAAAGGAATCGTACAAAACTTAAGTAACATGACGGCGGTGCAAAACCCGGGAGGTGTTATTGTTTTAGAATTAAATCAAAACGATTATTCAGTTACCCAAATAGGAAACATTGTTGAAAGCAATGATGCTAAAATATTAAGTCTTCATGTTTCGTCACATCCTGACAGCATGAAACTTGAGGTTACCATAAAAGTTAACCGCGAAGACCTTTCAGGAATACTTCAAACCTTTGCCAGATACGCCTACACCGTGAAGGCTCATTTTCACCAGGGCGATTATGATAAGGACATCAACGACAAATTAAATGAGTTTCTGCATTTCCTTAACATCTAAAGGCAGACTCTTCTTCATTTTTTTTCTGTTCCATTTATTAGCGTGTAGATCGCAGTCCGTAGATAGTACTTCGTTTTATTCGATAAAAAAAATCACCATTCAGGGTAATAACAAAACCAAGGATAGAATTATTTTAAGAGAACTTGTTAAAGATCTAAACGATTCCATTCCTTTAACAGACATATTATATTTTAAAAAAAGAAGCGAGCAAAACATATTTAATACCCAGCTTTTTATTTACGATACCCTTTACCCTTTTATTGATCATACAAATAAAACCATTGAAGCTCTTATTGTAGTTAAGGAACGCTGGTACATCTGGCCTGTGCCTGTATTTGAAATTCAGGATAGAAATTTTAATTCCTGGTGGACAACAAAGGATCTGTTCAGAATCAATTATGGTTTTGCGCTAGGCATGGAAAATTTTAGCGGGGTGAAAGACAGGCTTGTTTTGTTATTTCAAAGAGGATATTCTGAAAAATACGGTTTCAGTTATCGCATTCCTTATATTAATAAGGCGCAAACCCTGGGCTTTAACTTGTTGTATGTGTTTGGACGAAACAACGAAGTAACCTATAAAACGCAAAAAAATATTCCGCTGTACGTACGCAATTACACTGCGTATTTGCGCAGTGAACATGAAGCCAAAATCGGTTTCACGTTCCGCCCCAATTTAAATGAGCAAACAACGCTTGAACTTGTTTACAAATCAACGCGGGTTGGTGATACGGTAGTGAAATTAAATCCTGATTTTTTTGGCGAGAACCTGCAGCGGTTAAATTACCTGAGCCTTCAATACCGTTATACGTTTGATAACAGGGATAATAAGGTTTATCCGCTTAAAGGTTGGGCATTTGATGCCTGGCTGGTAAAAGACGGGTTTAATTTTAATTCTCCGGCCCCGGTTGATCTTTTACATTTTACGGCAAGTATAAGAAAACACACCAGAATTTTTGACCGTGTTTACATTAGTAATCTTGTAAAAGGAAGGTGGATGAAGCCGGATTACGTTTCCTTTAATTTTAACCGTTCATTGGGTTATTCTGATCTCATAAGAGGCTATGAGTATTATGTAATGGATGGTCAGCGTTATACTTTAACAACAAACAGTTTGCGTTATCAGATTGTTAAACCAAGAATTATTGAATCCAGAATCATGCGACGTTTCAAACAATTCAGCACTATCCCATTTTATGCTTTTGTAAACGTGTTTTTTGATGCGGGTTATGTTGAAGATAAATTTTATGCCGCAAATAACCCCCTTAATAACAGCTGGCAATACGGGTACGGTGCAGGATTGGATTTAATTTCTTATTATGATATAGTGATGCGTTTTGAATACAGTTTTAACAGGCAATTTCAAAGCGGATTTTTCATTCATTTAACCTCGGGCTTTTAATAAAAGGGCCTGACTATCTTAATTTTCAAGTGAAAAATTTCATTATATTTACCATTATTCACCCATTGAAATGAGCGAAAAACAAAGAACTATTAAGCAGGCTGTATCCGTTTCAGGAGTTGGTTTGCATACAGGAAAACCTGTTACCATTACTTTTAACCCTGCACCCGAAAATCATTGGTATAAATTTCAAAGAATGGATGTGGAAGGCCAGCCGATTATTGATGCCGACGCTGATCTGGTTGTTGATACTTCCAGAGGAACTACTCTTGAAAAAGACGGAGTGCGTGTTTATACTACTGAACATGTGTTGGCAGCACTGGTAGGATTAAGTATTGATAATTGTCTTATTCAGATGACGGCACCTGAAATGCCCATAATGGACGGAAGTTCATGGAAATTTGTGGAGGCTCTTGAGGCCGCTGAAATTCAGGAACAGGAAGCCTTTCGCGATTATTTTGAGCTGACCGAAAACCTTACTTACGAAGATCCGATAAAAAAAGTAGAGATGCTTGCCGTGCCGCAGGAAACCTACCGTTGCACAGTTATGGTAGATTATAACAGCGAAGTGCTTGGAACGCAACACGCAGGTATTTACGCCATAGATCAGTTTAAAACTGAAATATCAAAATGCCGCACCTTTGTTTTTTTACATGAACTGGAAGCTCTTCTGGCTCATAATTTAATTAAAGGGGGAGATCTGGATAACGCTATCGTACTTGTTGATAAAGAGGTTCCGAAAGATAAACTCGATCATTTAAGAAAAGTTTTTAATAAAGAACATATTGAAGTAAAAGGCAAAGGTGTTTTAAATAATACCAAGCTTCACTTTTACAACGAACCTGCCCGTCATAAGCTGCTCGACATCATTGGCGATCTTGCGCTTGTTGGGAAACCTTTACGGATCCATGTACTGGCCGCAAGACCGGGGCACGCCGGCAACGTGTCTTTCGCGCGTAAAATAAAACAAAGAATAAAGGATGAAGTTATGAGGAAGAAAAAAAATCTTCATATTCCTTACGATTTAAATAAAACGCCGCTTTACGATATAAATCAGATCCAGAAAATATTACCTCACCGTCAGCCATTTCTTTTTGTAGATAAGATTATGGAAATTACCGAAGAGGGAATTATTGGGGTGAAGAACGTTAGTATGAACGAAGAATTTTTTCGCGGTCATTTTCCTGAATCTCCGGTGTTTCCGGGGGTTTTGCAAATAGAGGCCATGGCACAGGTGGGCGGTATTTTTTCGTTAAGTAAAGTTCCTGATCCTGAGAATTATTTAACTTATTTCATGAGCATTGATAAAGTTAAATTCAAAAATCAGGTTATTCCTGGCGACACTATTGTATTTAAACTTGTTTTATTAACACCTATCAGAAGAGGAATTGTGCACATGCGGGGTGAAGCTTTTGTTAGAGACAAACTGGTAATGGAAGCAGAAATGATGGCTCTTCTTTCCAAAGTTAAAAATAAAGAGGTTAAACAAACAGCTGAGGTAAGATAAATATGATTTCAAATCTTGCATCCATCCATCCCAAGGCTAAAATAGGAAACAATGTTACCATTGAACCTTTTGTAACTGTTTATGGTGATGTTGAAATTGGCGATGATTGCTGGATTGCCCCTAATGTGGTTATTATGGATGGAACGCGGATTGGAAAGAACAATAAGTTTTTTCCGGGAAGCGTGATAGGCGCAATTCCACAGGATTTAAAATACAAAGGCGAAAAAAGTCTGGTTGAAATAGGTGATAATAATTCAATACGGGAGTGCGTGACCATTAACCGCGGCACTGTTGACAGAATGACTACCCGGATAGGAAATAATAATTTATTAATGGCCTATACTCATTTAGGACACGATACAATTTTAGGAAATCACATTATTATTGCAAACAATGGGAGTCTCGCAGGCCATATTACCATTGAAGATTATGCCATTATAGAAGGTGTGGTAGCGGCACAACAGTTCGTAAACATTGGCGCTCATTCTTTCATCGCGGGCGCTTCCCTTGTACGCAAGAGCGTGCCTCCCTATATCCGCGTTGCGCGCGAACCACTGCAATTTATCGGTGTTAATACAATTGGTTTAGCGCGAAGAGGCTTTGATAAAGAGGTCATTAAACAAATAGAAGATATTTACCGCATTATTTTCGTACGCGGACATAACATTACCAATGCTCTGGAAATTGTAGAAAGCGAAATACCCGTGTCTGATGTAAGAAAAGAGATTGTTGATTTTATAAGGAACCAAAAAGACGGGATTGTTAAAGGTATTTAAAGGTGGGTAATTATTACAGCTCTTAATTACGCTTTGTTAAAGTGTTGCAGGATCTGAGGATATAAGTTACAAATATAAAAATGAACCCCGTTAACATTTCACTTTCTTCATTAGGTAAGAAGTTCGGTTCTGAATGGATCTTCAGAAATCTGAACACAGATATTCCCCAGGGTGAAAGACTTTTGATTGCTGGAGGTAACGGTTCGGGCAAGTCTACTCTCTTACAGATTATAAGCGGATATGTGACACCAAATGAAGGCGAAGTTATATTCAAAAATACGCAGGCTGAAATAGATCCGGATCAGCTTAAGCAGTATGTTTCTTTTGCTTCACCTTATTTGCAGTTAATTGAAGATTTTACTTTACAGGAAACTATTGAACACGTTACAGTTTTTAAATCGTTTGTGTCTAATATATCGGTTAATGAAGTAATTGAAACAATGGAGCTTTCTGTTTCCAAAAATAAACCGGTTAAACAATTTTCAAGTGGCATGAAACAGCGTTTAAAACTTGGCCTTGCAATTCTGGCAGATACACAGGTTTTACTGCTTGACGAGCCGGTATCTAATCTTGATAAGCCTTCTATAATTTGGTATAGGAAAATGATTGAAAAATTTACACCCGACCGGACAGTTATTGTTTGCTCAAACAATATCGAAGAGGAGCATTTTTTTTGTACACGCTTATTAAATGTTAGTGACTATAAAATAAAAAAGACGGTTGTTTAATCTCTTTAATAATAAACACCGGTTTGTCGTGTAACTTTCTGATCAGTTCTTCGTCTTAACTCTAATAAAATAAAACTATGCTTTTAAAAATTTCAAACCTCAGTAAACTATATGCCGACGGAACAAAAGCTTTAACAGATGTTAATCTTGAAATTACAAATGGTATGTTTGGCTTGCTGGGTCCAAATGGCGCTGGCAAATCAAGTCTTATGCGCACCATCGCAACATTACAGGAACCTAGTTCGGGATCGGTTTTTTTAGATGATCTGGATGTGATTGGTAAAAAGGAAGAAATGCGTAAAGTACTGGGGTATCTGCCGCAGGATTTTGGGTTCTATCCTAAAGTGAGCGCGGAAGATATGCTTCATCATTTTGCCATATTAAAGGGTGTTTCAAACAGGGCGGAAAGAAAAGAAGTGTGTGACGCGTTGTTACATCAAACAAATTTATATGAAGTAAAGCACCGTTATATTGGCGATTATAGTGGAGGAATGCGCCAGCGTTTTGGCATCGCGCAGGCGCTACTTGGTAATCCTAAGGTAGTTATTGTTGATGAGCCTACTGCAGGTCTTGATCCGCAGGAAAGGAATCGTTTTCATAATTTATTGAGTGAAGTAGGTGAAAATATTATTGTTATTCTTTCAACCCATATTGTTGAAGATGTGCGGAACCTGTGCACTAACATGGCCGTTATGAATTTAGGGCAGGTAATGTTTAAAGGCAAAACCAGCGAAGCCTTAGAGCTTTTAAAAGGCAAAATTTATTCAGCTACAATTGCCAAAGAAGAATTAAATGCATACAGACTAGAGCATAAAGTTATTTCAACAAAAGTTTCCGATGGTAAAATAATTGTTCATATACTAAATGATTCTTTACCTGATTCAAAATTTACCCCTGTAGAAGCGGATCTTGAGGATGTTTATTTCTCTTACATTAATCTTCCTAAAAACTAATTTAAAAATACAATATATGTTTAAAGAAATATTTGTTTTTGAATTAAAACAATGGCTTAAACGGCCGGGAATTTACATTTACTTTTTAATTTTCTTTGTGCTTGCCTTTCTGCTGGGCGCTTTAATTTCAGGTATTTTTAGTGGTGTTACAGCTGATACAAATTCGTATATTAATTCCTCTTCTACAATCGCCGGAATTTTAACCAGCTTTAATACCGATTATTTGTTGGGCCTGATTACGTTATTAATATGCGTTACCTTAATGGCGGGCTGTGTTCAAAAAGACTTCCAGCATAATTGCTTTTCGTTTTATTTTACTAAACCTGTTTCCAAATTCAGTTATCTCATCGGGCGTTTCAGCGCTTCTTTCCTCCTGACTATTTTTGTTTTAACGGCTCTGGTTTTGGGAATGTGGCTTGCCTTCCTTTTATCGCCTAACGATAATGGTCAGATTGGAGAATTTAAATTCATTAATTTTTTCGGTCCCTTTATTATTTTTATGGTGCCTAACGCTTTTTTAATTGGGTCTGTTTTTTTTAGTCTTGTTACTTTTACCAGAAGCATGACAAGTGGTTATGTGGGAAGTCTTGTATTTATTGTTACCGCAGGAATCGCACGCTCCATTACAAGTGATATTGATAATAAAACCTTTGCTGCATTACTTGACCCCTTCGGACAGCAGGCTTTAAATTTTACTACGGATTACTGGACTCCTTCAGAAAACAATATCCGAACGATTCCTTTTTCAGGATACATTTTATTTAACCGTTTATTTTGGCTTGGCCTTTCTTTACTGCTTATTGCCTTAACATATTTCACTTTTAGTTTTAATCAATTTTTAAATCCTGTAAGTATTTTTAAAAAGAAAAAGAAAGAAAGCACTTCGCAGCCGTCCAAATTAATTCAATCAATAGGTCATTTACCAAAAGTAACGCAGGGTTTTGATTCTAAAATGGCCTGGAATCAGTTTTTGTTTTTAACACGGTTTGAATTCAGAAAAATAGCCCGTTCAATTTTTTTCTATATTGTTGTTGGCTTATGTATTCTGTTAACGGTTCTTATCAGCCAGTTCTCCGGCCTTATATATGGAACGGTTACTTATCCGGTTACGTATATGCAAATTGAAACAAGCGCCGGAATTTTCAGATTTTTTCTTTTAATCCTAATTGTATTTTATTCAGGTATTGTAATTTGGCGCGAACGCGATAGTAAATTAGATGAGCTTGTGGGCGCCTCGCCGGTAAGCAATGGGGTGTTATTTTTATCTAAATTATTTTCTATCGTTTTTCTTTGCCTGGCGGTAAACCTTGTTTGTATGTTCACATGCATTTTGATCCAGGCATATTCCGGCTATTATAATTTTGAAATAAGTTTATACTTAAAAGAATTTATGGGCATGAAAATATTGTCAATGCTGGCAACAGTGGCCCTGTCAGTTTCAGTCCAAATATTTTTTAAAAACCGCTATGTTGGTTTTTTTGTTATGGTACTCATTGTTTTGGGTTTACCGTTAATATTTAATGCTTTTAAGTATGAGAACGAAATGATCAGATTTAACTCCACCGGTAATCTCTTAAAATATTCCGACATGAACGGTTATGGCCATACATTAATTAATTTTTTTCTGTATAAATTGTACTGGATAGGATTTATGCTGATTATTGGTGCCCTCGCGGCCGCTATGTATCAAAGAGGCAAAGAGGTATCATTAAAAACACGTTTTCGGTTGGCTCTTAAACAAATTTCATTTCCATATAAAAGCGCGATAATAATTGGCATGCTTTTCTTTTTTGGATGTGGGTCAATTATTTTTTACGATCGATGGAAATTAAATCCTGAAACTTCTGAAAAAGAAACCGAAAAAAGAATAGCGCAGTTTGAAAAAACTTATAAGAAGTGGGAAAAGGAGCTTCAACCGAGGATTGTTGAGTCAAATTTAAAAGTTGATATTTATCCTGATAAATATGGCTGTAAGATAGAAGGATATTATTATCTGAAAAATAAAAACAAAAAGCCCCTCAAAAAAATATTTTACAGTTATGAAAAAGAGGTCTCATTGGCATGGACAAATTTTGACCGCTCAGGCCAAGAGTTTTTAAAAGACACTCTAAATGGTTTTTATGGCTACGAACTTAATACCTCATTAGAGCCTGGTGATTCTTTAAAATTTAATTATCACTTGGAATATTTTCCTAAGAGTTTTATTATTCAGCCAAATAATAGTCAGATAGTTTCTAACGGGTCTTTTTTTAATAGTGATCTGCTCCCCTCCATCGGTTATAACCCTTTAAGAGAACTCGATGATAATTCTACCAGGAAAAAATATGGACTCTTGCCAAAACCCCGAATGGCAGCTATAACTGATACATCAGCTTATGCTAATAATTATATTTCAAATGATGCCGACTGGATCAGGTTTGAATGTGTTGTTTCCACTAAAGAAGGACAAGTGGCCATTGCTCCCGGTTATTTGCTCAACGAATGGAAAGAGGCAGACAAACAGGGCGGCGAATTACGCCACTCTTTTCATTACAAAATGGACGCGCCTATTTTAAATTTCTACGCTTTTCTTTCCGCTGATTATGAAATTAAGCGCGATAAATGGATTAACCCATTAAACAAATCAAATGTGGTGAATATTGAAATTTATTATAATAAAGGTCATGAGTACAACATTGAGCGAATGATCCGCGGGGTAAAACGTTCGCTGGACTATTATACAAAAAACTTTAGTCCCTATCAGCATAGACAGGTGCGTATTCTTGAGTTTCCAAGATACGCCACCTTTGCGCAATCCTTTCCAAACACCATTCCTTTTTCCGAAGGAATTGGTTTTGTAGCAAAAGTAAATGATCACGATCCGAATGAAGTGGATTATCCTTTTTATGTTACGGCACATGAGGTAGCGCATCAATGGTGGGCGCATCAGGTAATTGGCGCAAATGTTCAGGGGAGCACCGTTATGTCAGAGACCATGAGCCAATACAGCGCATTAATGGTTATGGAAAAGGAATATGGCCAGGCTGCGATGAGTAAGTTTTTAAAATATGAAATGGATAAGTACTTGCAAGGAAGATCAGGAGAAAGTAAGAAGGAGGTTCCTTTATTATATTGCGAAAACCAGCAATACATCCATTACCAAAAAGGAAGTGTTATCATGTATGCTTTAAAAGATTATTTAGGTGAGGATACACTTAACGCCGCCTTAAAAAGATATATTAAAAAAACCGCCTTCCAGGAGCCTCCATTTACAACCTCTCTTCAGTTTTATGATTATATCCTAGCAGCCACGCCTGATAGTTTAAAGGAAACTGTAAAGGATATGTTTGAACGGATTGTTGTGTTTGATAACAGCGTAAAAAGCTGGACTTCGGAAAAAATGCCTGAGGGTAAATATAAAATCACCGCCGTTATCAGTTGCATTAAAACGCGAAGCGATAGTATTGGAAAAGGAAAAGAAGTTATTCCAAATGATTGGATTGATATAGGCGCTTTCAGTAAAAATGAAAAGAACCAGAAAAATTTAGGGCAAATGATTTCAAATAAAAAAATAAAAGTAACAGGTAAGGAACAAAAAATAGAATTGTTGGTGGATAAAGAACCTTATATGTTTGGGATAGATCCGTATTATAAATTGATTGATAAAGATACCGGCAACAATACGAAAGATAAGTTTGGTAAAGATATTGGCGGTGGTGCCGGATCTGAAGGAGGAGTGGTGGTTAAAGCCGAGTAAAAAAATTTGATAAAAAAAGAGCCGGTTTTTTTGCCGGCTCTTTTTTGTTTTAAAAACATACACTCTTTTATTTTGATAAAATCAGCTTTTCAACAAAACTTTTATCACCTGAAATTATTCTTACAAAATATGTCCCTGCCGGTAAGGAAGAAAGATCAAGTTTTATTTTATCGTCGGCTAAAAGATTATTGGAAGAAATAACTGCACCAATAATATTGATCACTTCAATTTTGGAAGCGGTTACCGAATTTGCTTCTATAGAAATAATTCCGTCGTTACTTGGGTTTGGATAAACTCTGAAATTGGAGTTTAAATCATATGTAACTTTATTGATACCCGCTATAATGGAAGCTGTACCGTTAAAAATAACTGTGTCAATTCTAAACGTACCCGCGCCGCTTTCGGCATCAAAAGCATAAAACCTGAAAGTCATTGGATTGGCCTGATTCACGTAAGGAGCGCCTGGAGTAATGGTAGAACCTTTTTCCTGTTTACCAGCTGCAGCGGTATAACTGTCTATGGACCAGAAAAAAACGTTGGTTGGGACAACAGTTATATTTGTATTGGTAGGAGCGATGCTGGCAGCCAAATTAGTGGAATATGAATCCGCACTTCCCCTAACAGCCCAATGACGTGGTCCTGTAGTGGAACGAGACATATTAAAAGTTATTGAATTAATAGTTACAGAAGAACTGGCGGAAGGTGTTAACGTAACTGAATAATATTGGTTGGGATTGAGAGATCCGGTAAAGGTCGCATCGTTTCCATTGGTGGCTCCTGTGCCCCAGCCGCTAAAAGAAAAGGCACCGCTGGTAGAAGGAGACGAGGGTGTTCCAACCGCTGAAAAAGCTCCGAAAGTAAGTCCGGAAGCGGTAGGCGGAGGTGTAGGATCAGTTGTTCCTGTATTGGCAGTGCCTGATGCTACTGCAGTAAAGGGATACATTCCGCTGAATGTTTGTGCGGAAATATTTATTGCGCTAATTGTTAAACCGGCGAAAAATAATTTTTTAATCATAAATTATAGTTTTAGTTATTACAAATTTAAGGATTTGAAAATAAACCGCGCAAAAAAACCGCTGTTGGGCGGGTTTTAATAATAATTTTTTCGTTAATTATTTAGTGATTATGAGTTTCTCGCTGGAAATTCCTTTTTCAGAAGTGACTCTCACAAAATAAGTGCCTGCCGGTAAGGTGGCCAGGTCTAATTTAATTTTTTCTTCGTTTAGTGCGATGTTTTGGCTTGCAACAACCGCGCCTAATACTGTGATCATTTCAACTTTAGAAACACTAACTGAAGTAACTTCTAAAACTGCCACGCCATCGTTCGAAGGATTGGGATATAATTTGAAATTGGCGTTAATATCATGCGATAATTTAGGTAAACCAACACCCGGAGAAAAAGTAGCTACCCCGTTAATTCTTACAGTATCAATACGGAATGTTCCGCCTGATCCTTCAGCATCCCATGCATACATGC
Organism: Bacteroidota bacterium; assembly: GCA_025963735.1. Taxonomy (GTDB): domain Bacteria; phylum Bacteroidota; class Bacteroidia; order B-17B0; family Aurantibacillaceae; genus Aurantibacillus. Next base: position 6,620 of record JAOQAF010000185.1, on the reverse strand, counting down.
GAATATTATATGGTGTTGCCTGATTTGTAAAACTTGGGCCGCTAAAATTGGCTGAACAAATATTATAAGTAGCAAATGAAGCAGGACTCACGGTAGCATCATCATTCCAGAACCAGGTGTTGCCGCCCTGAACAGAAATTGGCTGAACGCTTGCAGAAGCTGCTGAACTATAAGGGGTGTATGTTGCCGCTGTGTTAGCCACATAACCATCTCTGTTAGTGCGCACGGCGAAATGACGAACACCTGTTCCCGAACGGGTTGCACCAAATGTCATGTTGGTTAAACTAACAGCGTAATTAGGCTGTGGAGTAAGAACAATTTCATAATACTTACTAAGGTTAAGAGAACCGTTGAACGTGGTATTGTTTGCATTGGTTGCTCCAAGATCCCATCCCACAAAAGAAAATACGCCGTTGGTTGTAGAGCCGGTTCCTGTTCCCACCGCAGTAAACGATCCTGAAGTAACACCCGTAGCACTTGGGGCAGGGGTAGGGTCAACAGTGATAGGATTTGCTGTGCCGGTTACAGAACTAAATGAATAGTAAAGTGAAAAATTTTGAGAATTCATGCTGGCCGCCATAACCGTAAAGCAGGCAATAGTAAGTAATTTTTTAATCATGAGTTTATGTTTTAAATTTACACGAAAATACGAATTAGAAACGTAACAATGTTAAGCTCATGTTAAGAAAAAGCGTTGCATATTTCATTTGTTTTTTTATATTTATTGGAACTTCAAATTCGCAGGAAGAACCCAAGGGCCTTGTTCACTGGCTCACTTTTAAAGAGGCGCAGGAAAAAAACAAAGTGCTCCCAAAACCTTTTCTTATTGATTTTTATACTGACTGGTGCGGCTGGTGTAAACAGATGATGCGGACTACTTATTCAAACCAGGGATTGGCAGGATACATTAATGCTAATTTTTACGCGGTTAAGTTTGATGCCGAAACTAAGGATACTATTGAATATAATGGCAAAGTATATAAACCTCTGTCAAAAGATCCAAGAACTCCTCACGAATTAACGCTAAAGTTTTTAGGAAATAATTTAAGTTATCCGTCAACGGTTTTTGTTACAAATAATTTTGAATATAATCTTCTCACTCAAGGCTACCTTGAAGATAAAAAAATTGAGCCCCTTCTCATTTTTATGGTAGAAAATGCCTGGCGCACCTGCGGTTTCGAAGAGTTTAATAAACACTTTACAAATGCTTTTATCGACACCTCCTTTAAAAAAGATAAAGTAATTTCATACAGTTTTTCTGAACTTGAAAAACTTCAAAAAAAGAAACGTAAAAAAGTGTTGGTTAACATAGGAGCTCCTTTTTGCAATACATGCCGCATTATGAGTCGTACCACATTTGTTGACACCAGCATTGCCAATTATATCAGTACCAATTTTTATCTTGTTAATTTTGATGTAGACTCCAATGATACACTCCTTTATAAGAATTCAAAATACTTTAAACAGATAATTAATAATTATCCCATGCATAGTTTAGCGACAAAACTTACCAATAACAGGTTTAGTTTACCAGCTGTTTCAATACTTGATGAAGAATTAAACTTTATAGATGTATTAAATTTTTATCAGTCACCAACCCAATTAAAACCCATTCTATATTTTATCGCGAGCAATAAATATAAAACCGAAAACTTTAATGAGTTTATGAAAGGGTATTTGGCTCCGCTTCAGAAAAAGAAAAAATAATTATTTTTTAGCCCTCATTTTGTTGCCCTTTGCTTCATGTGTTAATTCAACAAGGCCAAGCTTTTCCATTAGTGGAGGTACATACATTCCAAACCGGCCACGGAGTCCTTTTTTTAATCCATACCAACCGCCAACAGGGTTTTTTTCCGAGCGACCCCACCATTCAACTGTACCTTCTTTCGCGGCCTTTTGTTCATCCGCGCTGCCAAGTTCAATCCAGTCGCCATGTTTTTTAAGCATCGCATGAAGATCATTAATGCATCGGTAATCATAATGCAAAACCGTTTTACCAACGGTACAAACTAAAATTTCTTTACTATCTTTTTCATCTTTATACATTGTAAAATCCGACGACAGGGGCGGAGTTTTAAGTGCCCATGGATTTTCTTTTGTTCCTTTTTCTTTTGTCATATAGTTTGTATAAGCATAAATAACAGTTCAATGTACAGTAACTACCTAAAACTTGTTTATCAAATTTACTTAAATTAAGCAATCATACATCGGACTTTTTTTTTGATATCCGTTTACATTCTTGAAAGGGTGCGATTGAAAATTAAAAGCGTAGCCAAAATTTCTTTATTATTCACACCCTAATGCTTAAAAATTAGCATTTTTTCTGTTGTTTCTTCATCTGAATTTAAGTAAATTTATGTTAACCACTTATTTACTTGAAAACTTTAGCAATACTCCTCCTGTTTCTTTTTTCCTGCAATGCAGGCGCAGTGCCGTTGGGGAATGACCCCGATAAGCGGAAAGAACACGCACCGTCAAAAACCAAAGACGGCGGTTCGTTGTGTAATAAGGTAGTAGGTATAATTAACCCAATAACCAATCGTAGTGAAAATTATATCTTTGATTCGGCACTTTATCAATTCAGGGTAGATACTTTGCCGCAAATAAAATTCTGGAGGCAAATAATGAAGTTACACCAGGATAGTTCACTTTTATGTTTTGCGCATAACCGCAGTGTGATAAGAAAAATCAGTAACAATGAGTGGAACATAAAAAGTGATTCTCTTAAAAAATATTATCGTGACAGCATCAGGCTTGCGGTAAAGCTTGATTCAACCAACAGAATACTGTTAACGGCAGGAAAAAAATTCTTTTACGATTTTGACAAAACCTATCAGAACTTTCATAATGGTATTAATTGTTTTGTTGATAATTCCGTTGATCCATGGTATGCCCAAGCAATTCTTTTAATAGAAAGCCCCAATAAATTGCAAAAGTCAAATGCCGGTGCGTATGGTTCTTTTCAGTTAATGAAAGACGTGGCACGCATGTACGGCTTAAAGGTTAACAAACAAATCGACGAGCGATCTGATTTCGAACGGAGTGCCTATGCGGCAAGCTGTCTAATAAAATACATCTGTATTCCTAAGGTGTATAAAATGCTGGATTCTTTGGGAATAAAGGAAGTGGATGAAAAGGAGTTGTGGTTTAAGCTTTTGGTAATGCATACGTATCATGCAGGAGCATATAATGTTCAAAGCGCCTTATTTACTTTTATGCCTAAAGAAGGTGACATGAATTTGATTTATAATTTATGGCACGCCCAAACAAATCGTTTTAAAAGTGCTTCTCAAAATTACTCACAGTTAATTTTAGCAGCTATGCTCGAAATGAATGAACGCAGCAAGGCTTACAGCGCGCAACCTGTTCTGGTGAAAGCAAAAAATAAACCCTGATTTTTTTTATTTCTGCAACCGTTGTTTAACGGCTTCAAACAAAATTATTCCTGTAGCAACCGATACGTTTAAAGACGCTATTTTACCGGGCATGGGAATTTTTACCTGGCTGTCGCTTCGCTTTATGTATTCTCCGCTTATGCCATTTTCCTCACTTCCCATAATAATGGCGGTAGGCTTTTTAAAGTCTGCATCGTAAATGGTGTTCTCTGTCTTTTCATGACATGAAATAATTTGAAGGCCGCAGCTTTTTAAATACTCGATGGTGTCTTTTAAATTATCTTCACGGCATACTTTGAGGCGGTGAAGAGCCCCTGCACTTGTTTTTATAGCATCGCCGTTTATTTGCGCGGCACCGCGGGTAGGAATAATAATAAAATCAACTCCGGCGCACTCAGCGCTTCGGGCAACGGCGCCAAAGTTTCTCACATCGGTAATCCTGTCAAGAATTAATACAAAAGGGTTTCTTCTTTTTTCGATAACCCGGGTTAATAACTCTTCTGTGTTATAATAAGTTATTTCGGTGAGGTAAGCGATAACACCCTGATGATTTTTATCTGTAACACGTTTTAATTTTTCAGGCGGCACAAACTGAATAGGAATTGTTTGTCCTTTCAAAGCTTGTCTCAGCTGATTATATAATTCGTTGGAGAGGCCTTTTTGAAGCAAAATTTTCTCGATGTCTTTTCCGGCATTAAGAGCTTCAATTACAGCGCGCATTCCAAATATTAAAGTATTTTCATCCATGGTGGTGCAAAGTACATGAATTTAGTGAGCTTTTGCAAATCACCTCTTTACTCGTATCTTTACCTTAAATTGTAAAAATGAGCAGCCCTTTGCACCGTAGAGTTGAAGAAGCGTTAGATACTATTCGTCCATATCTGGAAGCGGATGGTGGAAATGTTGAGTTGATTGAAATAACCGATGACATGGTTTTAAAGCTCGAACTAAAAGGCGCATGTAAAACCTGTAACATGAGCCAGATGACCATGAAAGCGGGCATTGAAGAAACAATTAAAAGAGCGGCTCCTGAAATCAAGGAAATTATTTCGGTAAATCAACAAACAAAAACACCAGTTTAAACCCCCATATGAAGTTAGTACAGAAACTTTCTCAAAGTGAAAAAACTTTATTTTCAATCGAAATATTACCCCCTTTAAAAGGAAAAAGCATACAAAGTATTTATGATGGTATTGATCCTTTAATGGAATTTAAACCGGCTTTTGTGGATGTTACCTATCACCGAGAAGAGTACATTTATAAAAAACGTGAAGGCGGATATCTTGAAAAGGTTAGTATCCGTAAGCGTCCGGGCACTGTTGGTATTTGTGCAGCCATTATGAATAAATATAATGTTGAAGCGGTACCCCATATTATTTGCGGTGGATTTACAAAAGAAGAAACTGAAAACGCATTAATAGATCTTCATTTTCTTGGGATAGATAATGTACTGGCCTTGCGCGGCGATAGCATTAAAACCGAACCCGCCTTTGTTCCTGAACCGGGCGGACATCCTTATGCCATTGACCTTGTGAAGCAGGTAAGAGAGATGAATTGCGGTCAGTACATGGATGAGGACATGAAAGAAGCGGCTCCAACGGACTTTTGCATTGGCATTGCCGCCTACCCTGAAAAACATTTTGAGGCACCTAACATGATCAGCGATTTAAAATATCTGAAAGCAAAAGTGGATGCCGGTGCTGAATACATTGTAACGCAAATGTTTTTCGATAATAAAAAATATTTTGATTTTGTTGACCTCTGCAGAAAGAGTGACATTAACGTTCCGATTATACCCGGACTAAAAATACTAAGTAGCAAGAAGCAGATCACAACTTTACCTAAAATATTTCATATTGATATTCCACAGCCTTTTTATGAAGAGTTGGAAAAGTGTAAGGACGATAAACAAATTAAAGAAGCGGGAGTTAAATGGTGTATTGAGCAATCAAAAGAATTAATTAAAGCCAATGTTCCCTGTTTGCATTTTTACACCATGGGTGCTTCTGATGCTACAAAAGCCGTGGCCAAGGCTGTATTTTAGTTGGCTCTGGGAATCTGCCTTACAGATCCTTCTTAAAAAATAAATCCAAAAAAGGATGAATTATGATTTTTATAACGGCGAAGTGCTGCTGATTGATAAACCACTTACCTGGAGCAGCTTTCAGGCCGTTAATAAAATCAAACACGCTATTAAGCAACACCCCTCATTAATTGTGGAGGGTCATAAAATAAAACCAAAAGTCGGGCACGCCGGTACACTTGATCCTTTGGCCACAGGATTATTAATAGTTTGTACCGGTAAAAAAACTAAAACCATTAATGAATTAATGGGAATGGAAAAGGAATACACCGGAACCTTTTTACTCGGTTCTACAACACCGTGTTTTGATCTGGAGAAACCCGTGGATCATGTTTTTCCTACTGATCATATCACTGACCTTATGATAAAGAATGCCGCTGTTCAATTTATGGGCATTCAGCAACAGGTTCCGCCCATATACAGCGCTGTGTTTATTAATGGAAAACGCGCGTATGAGTATGCGAGGGCGGGGGAAGAAGCGGAAATAAAATCGCGCGAGGTGGAAATAAAAGAATTTGAAATTACCGGTATACATATGCCAACCGTTAGTTTCCGGATCGTGTGCAGTAAAGGTACCTACATCCGTAGCCTGGCCCGGGATTTCGGTCTCTCTCTTGAAAGTGGCGCCCATCTTACCTCACTCAGAAGAACACGTATCGGAAGCTTTCATGTGAAGGATGCGGTAACACCTCAGAAGTTTTCGGAAATGTTTCAGCCTCCTTCTGCGGATTCCGCTAATGAGTAATATACAGGCTACTCCTCACTTCTTTAATAATTTATATTTTCTTCCACCTTTTCTGAATTAAGATACCGTATTTTTAATCTGCTAGAAATGAACAGGTTAAACTTTTATTTATACATAAATCACTAATACATAAGAATATTATGTATCTTTGTCTTAAGTATAAGCTTATAACAGTATGATCTATTCATCAGAATTAATAAAAGGAACATTAAAAACTATTGTATTGCAACAATTAAAGCAAAATGGTAAAATGTATGGGTATGAGATAACGCAGCGTGTAAAAGAATTATCCAAAGAAACGATTGCCATCACGGAGGGCGCGTTGTATCCAACGCTTCATGCCCTTGAGGCTGACGGGCTGGTAAGTACAGAAGTGGAGTTCATAGGAAAACGGGTA
>JAOQAF010000181.1 GCA_025963735.1 Bacteroidota bacterium | reverse complement strand
GCCTATTTCGGACTCTTTTTTCAGTGAATCGATCTCCAAACGGTTGCGATCAATAAAATCGAGGATTTTTTCCAAATCCTGAACATTTAGGTTCGAAGTTTGTCCCTCTTTTCCCGCTTTAAACATTTTATTTTTATTAAAGCCTGTTCGAAAGAATGGGCTTTTTTTATTTCTGTTGGGTTTGGTATTTGGTATTTTTACTCAAAGGAATAGATTTGAAAAGTACACTCTTCGATTGAGGATAAAACAAAAAATCATTAATGGAATTTAACGCCAATAACGCTGTTATTAGACTCTGCCTTCAAGCAATGGAGGTGGAAGGAAAAGGAAACCCTGAAGAAGCTGGTACAATATTTCTCCAGGCATGGAACGAAGCGACAAACAACTTTGAAAAATTTACTGCTGCCTATTATGTTGCACGTCATCAAAAAAATTGTCGCGACAAATTAAAATGGTTCGAAACAGCTTTGCAATTCGCATTAAAAATAAATAACATTTCTGTAAAGGGTGCTTTTCCTTCGCTCTATTTAAATATTGCAAAATGCTATGAAGAATTAAGAGACTTTGACAACGCAAAAAAAAATCATGAATTAGCAATTTCGTTCACAGTCAAACCGGATGACCAGGGCCCTTTTTATCATGGGACGAAAGCAAATTTGCAGGTAGGCGATTTAATAACACCTGGATTTACTTCAAATTACCACTCTGAAGTCATAATGAACCACATATATTTTACAGCTCTGGCAAATGGCGCGGGACTTGCGGCGGCAATGGCTAAAGGTGATGGACGTGAACGGGTTTATTTAGTGGAACCTACGGGGAGCTTTGAAAATGACCCTAATGTAACAGACAAAAAATTTCCAGGTAATCCGACTCGCTCCTATCGCAGCCAAGCACCTTTAAAAGTGATTGGCGAAATATCGGACTGGGTGAGACAAACGCCTGAGGAACTTCAAAAATGGCGCGAAAAGCTGGCCAATAATAAAGGAGAGATTATTAATTGACATTCGGGAATACACGTCTCAAATCATTAAGAAGATTCATTTTAGGACTTGTCATCCTCTTCCTGATACTGCCTTAAACGCTCCATCATTTTTAAAAGTAATTGTTTATTTTCGGAGCACTCCCAAATGTTACTACATAAGGAACATCCCTTTTAAATAATTAAAAAGATGCACGAGGACTTATTTTTAAAATTATAGTAGATTGACCATAAAATAGATTATCTTAGTTAAAAGGTAAAATTAAGTTGCACTTCCATACTTACAACCTTCCTTATTCTTAATGTTTATCTACTGCTTTTGATAAACATCCTTTAGTTAACATATAGCAGGAAATTTTGCTGTTTCTGACCTTTAGCACACACCCACCAGACTAAAAACCCTTTAGGCTCGTAACATTATTATTTAACTATATTATTTTGCTGATGACGAAAAAAAATACCCCCAACATTTCTGATAAAGACTTGGCTTTTCAAATTAACGAAAATGAAAGCCTTTCGGAACAATTAAGTATTGCAAATAAATTAATAGCATCAGAACATCTTGAGAAAATAAAAAGAAGCGAAGAACTATTGGTCGCAAACAAAGCATTAGCTATTCAAAATAAAGAAAAGGAAAAGAGCGCGGCTGAGCTTCTTATTGCCAATAAGGAACTTGCTTATCAAAATAAGGAAAAGGAAGCGAGGGCACTGGAGCTGATTATAGCCAATAAAGAACTTGCTTTTCAAAATAAAGAAAAAGAAAAAAGAGTTGAGGAATTAAAAATAGCAAATATTGAACTTGTTTTCCAAAATAAAGAAAAAGAAAAAAGAGCTGAAGAATTAATAATTGCCAACGAAAAGCTTGCGGTTCAGAATAAAGAAAAAATTGAACGAAGCGCGCAGTTAGAAGCAGCCAATAAAGAACTTGAATCGTTTTCATATTCTGTTTCACATGATCTTCGTGCTCCGATCAGAGCGATTCACGGCTACGCCCGCATGCTTAAAGAATTTCAAAACAATCCCGAAGATCTTGAATCAAACAGGTTAATGAATAACATTATTAACAACGCGAAAAGAATGGCAAGATTAATTGACGACCTGCTTACCTTTTCGCGGCTCAGCAGAAAAGAATTAATAAAAGTAGAAGTTGAAATGAATGATTTGGTGACTAATCTTTGCCATGAATTAAAAAACGAACAAAACGACAGAAACATTCAATTTCATATAAACCCTTTATTACCTGCCGCGGGAAATGTTACTTCACTGAAACATGTTTGGGCGAACCTGATTTCTAACGCCATTAAATACACGAAATATAAAGATAAGTCAGTAATTGAAATTAGTTCTGAAGCAAACGGAGGTGAGATTATCTATTCAATAAAAGATAACGGGGCGGGTTTTGATATGCGTTATGCAAATAAGTTATTCGGAGTATTTCAGCGTTTACATTCAGATGATGAATTTGAAGGTACCGGTGTGGGATTAGCTATGGTTCAAAGAATCATAAACAAACATGGAGGCCGTGTATGGGCGCAAGGTGCAGTAAACGAAGGCGCGACATTTTTCTTCGCATTAAATAAAATATAATAAATGAATAAGGATATAGAAATTTTATTGGTTGAAGATAGTTCGGCAGATGCGGAAATGACTATTAACGCTCTAAAAAAAAATAACCTGGCAAACAAACTTTTACATCTAAAAGACGGAGCCGCGGCTCTTGACTTTATTTTTGCCCGGGGTAATTATTCTGACAGAAATATACTTGAAGGACCAAAAGTTATTTTACTCGATTTAAAATTGCCAAAGGTAAATGGTCTTGAAGTATTGCAGAAAATAAGAGCTGACGACAGAACAAAATCAATACCTGTGGTGACACTGACTTCCTCCAGCGAAGATCCTGATATAAAAAAATGTTACGAGCTGGGCGTAAATAGTTATGTTGTGAAACCTGTGGAGTTTGATGAATTTCAAAAAGCCATTTTAAATTTAGGCTTATACTGGATGATAGTGAACCAACATCCAAAATAAATACTACATGAATAAAAAAATAAAAATCTTAATTGCAGAGCATGATAAAAATGATCTGGATCTTCTTGCGCATGAATTAAAAAACAGCGGGTTAATTTATGAATCTCTTATAGTCCAAACCGAAACGGATTTTACTGCAGGTCTTATTCAGTATGCACCCGACATCATCTTATCCGATTATACATTTCCTTCCTTTGATGGGCCTGCCGCATATAAAATACGCGAACGCCTGGCAAAGGACACGCCATTTATTTTCGTTTCCGGAACGGTTGGTGAAGAAGTGGCGGTTGAACTTATTAAAAGCGGGGTAACTGACTATGCCTTAAAAGATACTTTATTCACACTGCCTCCTAAAATTATTCGCGCCTTGAAAGAGGCTGAAAAAAAGAAAGAAAAAACCCTTACTGACGAGAAATTAATTAAAGCGCTTCATCTTTCCGCTTTTATGGGACAGATTAATAAAAATATTATCCGTATAAAAAATAAAGAGCTGCTCTTCCATAACTCCTGTCAGATTGCCGTGGAATATGGAAAATTTAAAATGGCCTGGATAGGTATGTTTGATCACAAGAAAAAAACAATTTCTTTGGTAGAACACTGCAATGTACCGGCAGAAGACCTTAACTTTTTTATCGATACCCCTTATTTATCAAATGGTCCGCAGGATCACATTATAAGAGATCATCCATTTTACATTTGTAACAACGTTGAACATGACCCTGAACTGGAAGCTAATAAAAAACTCTTTGCGTTAAACCATGGAATTAACTCACTGATGATACTTCCAATAAAAACTTCGGGCATCATCATTGGCTCTTTAAATCTTTATTCATCTGAATTAAACTTTTCGGGTAAGGAAGAAATTAAATTATTAATTGAAGTGGCCAAAGATATTTCGTTCGCGCTTGATGCTTTTGAAAAGGAGAAAAAACAAGTATCAACCGATCAGCTGTTGTTAAGAAATGTGGTTAGGTTTAAGGCACTGATTGAAAAAAGCGCCGATATGAAAACACTAACGAACCAGGAAGGAAAATTTATTTATTGCAGCCCTTCCGTTTCAACAGTATTTGGATATTCGCCAGAGGAATTTCTGAACGTATCTGCCTTCTCATTTTTTCACAGTGAAGACCTTTCGGATCTTTTAAAAAACAGACAACTGATAATCGGAGTTCCGGGTAAATCATTTTTATGGCGATACCGGTTAAAACACAAAAACGGGCACTGGATCTGGTGTGAAGGAACATTAACAAATCTTTTACATGAACCGGCAATACAGGCTTTTGTAGCTAATTTCAGAGATATTACGGAAAAGAAATTAACGGAAGAGCAACAGGAATTTGAAAAAAATAATTTAAACGCTTTAATTAATAGTACCAAAGATTTGATGTGGAGTGTAGACAGGGACTTTAATCTGATCACCTCAAACAAACCATTTGATAAAATGCGGGAAATTAAATTTGGCAAAACCTTATTAAAGGGAGAAAACATTCTATTTATTAACTCAACACCTTCCGGGGAACTGCGCACTAAGGAGTTATATGAGCGTGCGTTTGCAGGGGAAATTTTTACGGAAATTGAATATTACGATTCGCCATTTGAATTTTGGACGGAAACGTCCTATTACCCTATTCATAATGGTAGCGAAATTATTGGCACAGCCTGCTATTCACGCGATATTACGGATACTAAAACAACGGAACGGCAACTTCAACGAAGTGAATCTTTTAATAAAGGTGTATTAAACTCCTTAAGTTCGCACATTGCAGTAATTGATTTTAATGGGAACATTATAGCGGTGAATGAAGCATGGAAACGATTTGCAAAAGAAAATGGTGAAACTACCCTTGACCGTACTTCTGTTGGCAGTAATTATTTTAGTACCTGTGAAAAAGCTATTAATTCAGGCGACAAAATTGCAAAGGAAGCATTAACAGGTATGAAAGAAATTATTTTAAATGAAGATTTCGACTTCTACCTTGAGTACCCATGCCATTCGCCGGATAAACAGCGGTGGTTTAGCATGCGTGCCATGAAATTTAAAAGTGATAAGCCAATGATTGTTGTGGCTCATCAAAACATTACCGAGCGAAAACTTGCCGAAGAAAAATTAATTCAAAGTCAGGGTTATTTAACCGAAGCACAAAAGCTGGCGAAAATGGGCAGCTGGAACTATGACGTTAAATCAGATAAACTAACATGGTCTGAAGAATTGTACACTGTGTTTGATACTAACAAACAAAATTTTATTGAAACCCATGGTTCTTTTCTTCACTTGATAGATGTTGAAGACCGGGAACTGGCAATGCAAACGAGTAAGCATACACAAATAACAGGTGAACCCTTTGCTTTAAAATATAAGATAACTACATCTAATGGCGAAAAACGCGTTATTCAGGAGTATGGTTATGGAGAGAAAGGCTCCTCAGGAAAGGTAGGTCGTTTGTTTGGTACCGCGCAAGATATTACTGAAAGAATATTAGCTGAAATTGAAAAAGAAAAAATGATCGGCGATATTTTACAACGCAGCAATAACCTTGAACAGTTTACGTATATAATTTCACATAATCTAAGGGCTCCGATCGCGAATATTTTAGGCCTTGCAAATGTATTAAAAGGTGTAGTTTCAGATTCTGACCGGAGCAAAATTCAGGAGTATTTATTTATAGCTGTGGAGAGGCTCGATGAAACAGTAAAAGACCTGAACAAAATTCTTCAAATACGATCAGA
>JAOQAF010000125.1 GCA_025963735.1 Bacteroidota bacterium | reverse complement strand
GCCCGTAATTAAGGTTATCCCGCCCATTGAAGCTGTTAAGCCCTCCACCTTACAAGGGGCACAGGGTCAAAAAAAATAAGTATTTTTGTTTAATATGTACAGGCTATTCAAGCTCTTTTGGGATTATAATTTGCCAAGGTGGTCAATTTTATTTATTGATGTATTCATCTGTGCTTTTGCGTTAACCATTGCCTTCGCCATTAAGTTCGATTTTACAACCATCCCCGAAACAGATGCGAAAAATTTACCTTATGATTTTCTGATCGTGTTAGGTATTAGAGGGCTTTCTTTTGCCATTTCTAAGACATATAAAGGTGTGGTGCGTTATACCAGCTCACGCGATACAACACGTATTTTTCTGGTTGTACTCTCGGGGAGCCTGCTTGTTTTTTTAATGAATGTTATTTCACTGAATTTTTTATTTCATGCGTACTTTATACCCACTTCTGTAATTATTATTGATGCCCTCGTAACTTTATTTTTAATGATAAGTTCCCGACTGGCCGTAAAAGCAATTTATTTTGAAAGCCGAAATCCTGGCAAAGAAAAAATTAAAGTACTTATCTACGGTGCCGGCGAAGCAGGAATGATCACTAAACGCACTCTTGACAGGGATGCCGCCATTAAGTATAAAGTTGTAGGTTTTATAGATGATGAAAAAGAAAAAGCGGGGAGAAGCGTGGAAGGAATTTTTATTTACCAGCCCGACAAACTTGTTGATCTTATACATGAAAATGAAATAGAAATTTTAATCATTTCTATTCAAAATCTTTCTTCAGAAAAGAAAAATGAAATCACTGATGTATGTTTATCTAACAATGTCCGTGTTTTACATGTTCCGCCGGTTACAAAGTGGATTAATGGCGAGTTAAGTTTTAATCAGATTCGCAGCATCAACATCGAAGATCTTTTGGAGCGTGAGCCCATAAAATTAGATAATGAAATAATTACTTCTCAGCTAAAAGATAAAGTTATACTTATTACCGGCGCTGCAGGAAGCATTGGTAGCGAACTTGCGCGCCAGTGTTCGAGGTTTAATCCAAAAAAAATATATTTGCTCGATCAGGCCGAGAGTCCCTTACATGAACTGGAACTGGAGTTTGCCGATAAGTTCACCGGTAACAACTGCGAAGTGATCATGGCCGACGTGCGTAATTTTGAACGCATGAGCAATGTGTTTAATACGTTTAAACCTGAAATAGTATTTCATGCGGCGGCCTATAAACATGTTCCGATGATGGAAAACAATCCTTCAGAATCCATTCTTACAAACATTCTTGGAACTAAGAACACCGCTGATCTGGCAACCATGCATAATGTGGAACGTTTTGTTTTTGTAAGCACCGATAAAGCGGTTAATCCAACCAACGTTATGGGTGCGAGCAAACGCATAGCGGAAATTTATATTCAAAGTCTTGGTAAAAAAACAAACACTAAATTTATCACTACAAGATTCGGGAATGTGCTTGGATCTAACGGGTCGGTGATTCCCAGATTTAAAAAACAAATTGATTCCGGCGGTCCAGTTACCATAACTCATCCTGATATTACCCGGTATTTTATGACCATTCCGGAAGCAAGCCAGTTGGTATTAGAGGCCGCTAGCATGGGCAAGGGCGGAGAAATATTTTTGTTCAATATGGGTAAATCCATAAAAATTGTTGACCTGGCCCGAAAAATGATTATGCTCTCCGGCTTAAAAGAAGGAAGAGATATCAATATTGTTTATACCGGTTTAAGGCCCGGCGAAAAATTATTTGAAGAACTTTTAGCTGATAATGAAAATTCACTCCCAACACATCACTCACAAATATTAATCGGGAAAGTAAGAGAGTATGCATATGATGAAGTTCACACCATCATAGGAGAATTGATAACTTTATTTAATACTCAAAACAACGAACTGATTGTTCAACGAATGAAAGAGCTTGTTCCCGAATTTAAGAGCAACAACTCGGTTTTTCAAAAACTAGATTAAAAATGAAACGTATCCTTATTATTTTAAACATTATTATTCCGGCTTTATTTTTTTCTCAAAAAAAATCAGATGATGGTAAAGCAGAAAAAGAAAACGAATTCCTTATGAAACAAAGGCTTGCGGAAGAAGCTTCGGTAAAACCTAAATTAGTTGTTGGGATAGTGGTAGATCAAATGCGTAATGATTTTATATACAGGTATTGGAACCGTTACTCTGATGGTGGTTTCAGGCGTTTAGTTAATGAAGGGTATTATTTTAAGAACAATCATTATAATTATATTCCAACGTACACGGCCCCCGGCCATAGCAGTATTTATACGGGCACTACGCCCCGAACACATGGTATTATTGGTAATGAATGGTATTCAAAAAAAACGGGATTAATGAACTATTGTGTTTATGATTCAGCAGTTAAAAGCATTGGTACCGGTAATAAAAGCGGAATGATGTCGCCAAAGAACCAGTTAAGTTCAACCATTGGCGATGAGTTAAAAATGAGCACCAATCAAAAAGCGAAAGTGATTGGAGTGGCTTTAAAAGACAGAAGCGCAATATTACCCGCCGGGCACGCCGCCGACGCTGCCTATTGGTTTGATGAGGAAACCGGTAATTTTGTTTCTTCTTCTTTTTACATTAATGATCTTCCTGAATGGATAAAAACCTTCAATGCTAAACAACTACCTAAAAAATATCTCGAAGGAGGATGGAATACATTGAATTATCCTGAAAGCTACACCAACTCTATTGCTGACGATAATAACTATGAAAATGTTCCGAATAAAAAAGATAAACCGGTGTTTCCATATAGTTATACAAAATTCCTTGAAAAAAATAATTATGGTATTATAAGAGCAACTCCTTTTGGTAACAGTATTACAAAAGACCTCGCGCTTGAATGCATAAAGAATGAATCCTTAGGGAAGGATAATATAACCGATCTGTTTTCAATTAGTTTTTCAAGCACCGATATAATTGCCCATTCTTATGGGCCGCGTTCTGTTGAAATTGAAGACACTTATCTCAGATTGGATAAAGACATTGAAGAGATTCTGAATTATCTTGACAAAGAGGTTGGGAAAAATAACTATGTGGTTTTTTTAACCGCCGATCACGGAGGTTCCGATGTGCCGAATCATTTAAAGGATAAAAAGATTCCCGCCGGTTATCTATCGGATTCAAAAATTAAAAAAGAAATTCAAAAGTATTTTCTCTCCTATTATGGAGATAGTTTATTACTTGCAAACGTTAGTAACGAACAGGTTTTTTTAAATGAAAATAAATTGGCTGGCATGAAGCTTAATCAGGACGAAGTGGAGGAAAATACATGTAAGTTTCTTCTTACTCTCAATGGAATTTCAGAAGTGTATCCGTCAAAGATCATAAAGTACAACGGTTTTTACGGTAATGATTACAAAACGATGTTACAGAACGGATATAATCATTCAATGAGTGGCAACGTTTGTTTTATACTGAAACCCTCCTGGATGGATTATGCTGATAAAGGAACAACCCATGGAGCGGCGTATAATTATGACACTCACGTTCCTTTGATATTTTACGGAAAAGGCATAAAAAAAGGTTATTCTTTTAATTACACAGCCATTACGCAGATAGCGGCAACTGTTTGCGAACTTCTACAAATCAATCAACCCAACGCTTCCACCTCTGAGCCATTAAATAATTTTTTTAAATGATCCGGAAAATTATTGTCATACTCGTTGTGTGTCATTTATTTCAATCGTGTCATGTAGGAAGGTTTGTGGTTTATAACTTTGCCGGAATAAACGATTATAAAATATTTCCAAAAGCAGAACTTAAGAAATCTGAACAACCTTTTTATTTTACAGAATCCCCTTCCGCTAATAAAATCCGTTTGCCGCAATCTTTAAAAAAGAAATCCAAAGAATATAATTTTGAAGAAGCTATCAAAAATTCAGGAACGGTGGCTTTTCTTGTTATCCGAAATGATAGTGTTCTATATGAATGGTACAGGCCTAAGTATGACGAAAAATCAATTGTGCCTTCTTTTTCAATGGCAAAATCCTTTGTTTCGGCCCTTGTTGGCATTGCAATTGATGAGGGTAAAATAAAAAGTACTTCAGAACCCATTACTAATTATCTTGAATTTTTAGACAAAGAAAAATTTGGTAAAATAACCATCCAACATTTGCTGGATATGCAATCAGGAATAAAATTCAATGAAAATTATATAAATCCTTTTGGCGACGTGGCTAAATATTATTACGGAACAAATCTTAAAAAATATCTTCATCACTTAAAAGTAAAAAGTGAGCCGGGCAAAACATTTGAATACATAAGTTTAAATACTCAAATTCTGGCCTTAATTATTGAAACAGTCACACATGAGCCACTTGAAAACTATTTGCAGGAAAAGATATGGTCCCCAATAGGAATGGAATTTGACGCCAGCTGGAGCCTCGACAGTAAGAAAGATAAAACAGTTAAAGGGTTTTGTTGTATTAACGCCAGAGCAAAGGATTTCGCGAAGTTCGGCCGTTTATATCTTGATAAAGGAAACTGGAATGGCAAGCAAATTATTTCTGAAAAATGGATTGACGAATCGGTTAATTTTAAAGAATATAAAAATCATTTTCTTTATTCTAATCAATGGTGGCATATTCCGGATTATAATTCTTTGAGCGATACGATGAAAATTAACAAGCCCTATCATATTCTCACTTTTGCTCGTGAAGGAAAAGATTTGAAGATTGCGATTAGTCCTTCCAATGATTTTTTCGCTGATGGGTTTTTAGGACAATACATTTATGTGGCACCAAAAAAGAATATCATATTTGTTCGTTTGGGTAAAACAAACGGATGGATAAACTGGCCTCAATTGTTTAGTAACATTGCAAGGGTAAATTAGCGAAGGCATCGACGGCTTTTGGCGGATGCAGAAATAAAAAAAGCTCCGCATTTCTACAGAGCTTAAACGGGTAAGTAATGGGACTCGAATGGCGAGGTAAACTCGCCACTTCAGAACGTGTGTTTTTATTTAGGCTGCAAACTAAAGTCCATGGTTTATAAGGACTTGTAGATTTTTCGTAGCCATTATTATGTCTGTGAAGTCTTGCAGCCAGGTTATTAGTTTGCCCAATATAATACCTGCTGCTGGTCTCTGAAAATAATATATAGACAGTAAACATTTTAAAATAAAAAAAGCTCCGTATTACTACAGAGCTTAAACGGGTAAGTAATGGGACTCGAATGGCGAGGTAAACTCGCCACTTCAGAACGTGTGTTTTTATTTAAGCAGCAAACTAAAGTCCATGGCTTATAAGGGCTGGTAGATTTTTCGTAACCATTATTATGTCTGTGAAGTCTGGCTGCCAGATCATTGGTTTGCCCGATATAATACCTGCTGCTGCTTTCTGAAAACAATATATAGACAGTAAACATTTTAAAATAAAAAAAGCTCCGTATTACTACAGAGCTTAAACGGGTAAGTAATGGGACTCGAACCCACGACCCTCGGTACCACAAACCGATGCTCTAACCAACTGAGCTATACCTACCGTGTTTTGGAGGTGCAAATGTAATAAAAATAAAACACCCTGAAAAATTTTTCTCTTAAAGTAATAGATGGCCTAAATCATTCAGGCTATCGAATAAGTGTCACATTGCCTTTTCTGAAGGTCTCGTCCCCATTAAAACATTTTACTTTCAGGTAATACCCGAATACGCCTACGTCAGCCGGTCTGCCTTTATAAATACCATCCCAGCCTTTTGTTTTATCGGTTGTTTCAAATACCATTTCACCCCACCGATTATATACCGCAAAATAAATTTCCTGAACTTTTAAGCCCCGCACAATAAAAATATCATTCTGTCCATCACCGTTTGGCGTAAACGTATTTGGTACATATACGTCTTTATCAATGCATCCTTCAGAGTAAGCCTCAACAAAAACGGTAGCGCGTTGAGTGCAGGCCCCGGTTGTTACTACAACTGTATACGTGGTAGGTTTAACAGGTGATGCCGATACTGTATATCCTGTGCCCGGGGTTGTGCTGCCGAAAGGATACCATGTTATGTTTGATCCGGGAGAGCCCTGGTAGACAAGAGTTGTAGAATTGCCACTGATTACATATGGTGGGTTGGCAATTGCTGAAACCGGGCCTGCGGGTAATTGACTGACATTAACGGTGGTGTTTAGTAAAAATGAACATCCGTTGGTGGTAGTAATAATAACAGAATATGTGGTGCTTATGGTTGGCGAAGCGCTTGGGTTTGCAATGTTGGAAACGTCGAGCGAAACAGTCGGAGTCCATTGATAGCTTGTACCCCCGCTGGCGCTTAATTGGGCATGGCTGCCCGCACAAATTAAACTGTTACCGTTCACTGCCATTGGAGGCGGCACCCCAACTGTTATAACCTGTTGGCTTGTATCCTTACATCCGTCGGTATTAGTCACAATTAAAATAACCGTATGGGTTCCACCGGCACTGTAAAAATTATAAGGATTCTGTATGGTGCTTGTTGCAGTGGCAGAAAGTGTCCACTGCCATGCAGCAATATTGGATGCGGAAAGATCAGTAAAATAAACCCCACCGCCGCATGAATTGATACTGGGGCTAAATGCCGATACGGGCTTTGGATAAACAGTAACCTGGGTGCTTAAGGTACTACTGCAGGTATAACCCGGTGAGTTATTATTAATAATAACGGTGTAAATAGTTGTGGTGGTTGGATTCGCAACAGGAGAAGAAATTGAACCATTATTAAGACTTCCTGTCGGTGACCACGAATAGGAAGTTCCTCCTGAAGCATTAAGCCCCGCAGTTTCACCATTACAGACGCTTGCACTTGTTACGGCGGGTGAAAAATTAAATACCGAAATCGTTTGTGTGGCAGAGGTGGTGCAGCCTGCAGCGGAAGATGTAATAAGATTTACAGTAAAGGTGCCGTTAGTTGTATAAGTATGCGCCGGAGAAGTAAGACTTGAAGTGGCGGTACCATCACCAAAACTCCATACATACGGGCTTGCACCAATTCCGCCGGTAGAATTATTTGTGGTACTAATGGTGTTGGAACAAGGACTAAACGTTAATGAAAACGCAGTGGTTGGTTTTGCATATACCGTAATAAATGTTTGTGTACTATCTCTTGTATTACAGTAAGGTTTTTCAATTGCCAGTAGGGTTACGGTGTATGTTCCCGGATTTGTGTACGTGACAACAGGATTTTGGATGAGCGAAGTTGTATCACCCGGGCCATTACCCAGGTTCCATAAATATTGCAGGCCCGGGGAAGACAAATTAGTGAAATTAACCGTTAATGGATTGCAACCCGAAATGGTATTGGAGGCTACGGTAGCGGTAACCTTTGGTTCATAATCGAATTTAATTACGCCGTTATTACAATTAGAACTGAAATTAGGACCGGGCGGACAATTACCGGGTACTGAGCAGGGCCATGCTCCGGGTGATACAGGGAAATCATCATTACCCCCGCATCCCGCGCATACGGATTGATATAGAACACCACTTTCACTAATACGCGAGGTTCCCCCGTCTACATGCTCTTCAGAAGAATTTCCGCCAAAATAAGTTCCATATTTTAATCCGGTGAAATTGGGATGTATGACCATAAAATAAAAATCATGTCCGTTAGGTGGTGTTGATTGAAGCGCTCCCACTGAAATAGGCATGTTGTTTAAAGAAAGGCAATTAATGAAGTTTCCTCCCCAACCTGATAAACTAATGGATCCGCTGCATTTATCTACGCTGAATGCAGAAGGAGAAATATCAATTGTGGGCTGCCCGCTTCCAATAACGGTTGAGATAACATTTTGTCCGGTAAGCTGACTGTTGAACCGTTTTATAAACTGATGTGAGCCGGGATTACTATATACTCCGGGTGTTACAGTCATGTTGCCCGATGATTGCCCGAATACATATATTCTTCCAATGCGGTCACTTTGCACAAGATAACTTTGATCATAGCTTGTTGTTCCTATGTAAGTAGCTTTTAAAAGCTGAGTACCCGTTGATTTTATTTTAACAAGATAGCCATCTGCTTTTCCGCCTCCGGGCGAGGTTTGATAACACCCTGCTACTGTTGGAAAATCAGTGCTGTAAGTTCCGCCTGTTACAAAAGTTTGTAAAGTATCATCAACAAGTAGCGAATAACCTGCGTCATTGCCGCTCCCTCCTAAAAAAGAACTCCAGAGTAAATTCGTCAGAGTATTATTCATCTTAAAAACTACCGCATCTTGTTTACCATTTAAAGAATTCTGAAAAGCGTTAACTACGGGAAAGTTGGCCGATTTGGTTGAACTCGCCACATATACATCTCCGTTTTTATCCAGTTGAATTTCTCCTCTGTATTGGTCTCCGTAATTATATTGTAACGAATCGGCGGGATATTCATTCGTTAAATTAAATCCGCCCGGTGCAAAACATGGAAAGACAGTGTGAATTGGTGGTGCATAATTGTTATAGTTAACCCCATCATTTCCGTTCCCGCCGATAAACGTGGCAGCCAGCAAAGTACTACCGGCAGGACCAAGCTTGGCAATATAAATGTCGGTGCCGTTATTAAAAGTGGTTCCGTTAAACTGGAAACTCATAAAATTTCCCCCATTAAAACTAGCATCATACGGCGAGCCCGGCATTGGAAAGTCAGTGGAGCTTGTTGCACCGTATAAATACAGGTTGTTATTTGAATCGGTAATAAGACTGGTTACAATTTCTGTTTCTGTGCCCCCGAGGTAAGTCGAATAAATAAGAGAAGTGCCTGTTGAATTATATTTGGTAATAACAATATCGGTAATACCGTATGCGGGTGTACCGTTAAATGAATTATCATAGGCGTTAACTGTAGGATAACCCACATCAAAAACCGTACCTCCTGCATAAAGATTTCCTGCAAGATCATAGGTTGCTGTCATGCCAAAATTGTCAGCAGTAGAGCCGGATTGCGCCGCAAAAAGGAGAACCGGATCTATAACTAATTCATAATTCTTGTTATAATCGCCAACATCAAACGTTAGCAGGTTTTTATCCAGTTTGTAATGACATTTAACCTGTTTAATTTCACCATCAATTAATTGATAGGCATAGGGTTTTTGTTCAGTAACTTCATTTACCTCAAGTGTTATTACTAAAGCACCATTCTTCAATTTTATTTTTTCAACGCCTTCATAATTTAAACGAATGTTTTCAACCGCACCGCCGGGCCTTAATCTGAAGTTATACTTAAACCCCTGGGCGGAAGTGATCATTTCATAATCAATTAGGGGATACAAATCTTTTAACCAGACCTGATGATAATTTTTTACATTTCCTTTCCATTTGCTTTTATCGCTGCCAATAAAAAAATTTTCATAATCCGCGCCTGCCTGTTGTTTTGTAATCAGAGGGTTTGGGTTACAGTCAACAAACTTTACCCTGTAAGCGGCGGTGTTTATTTTGAGATCTTTGTAAATGCCCTTGGCAATACCTCCTTTGTGTAGCGACCGCAATTTCTTTTTATCGTAGAAATTAAAAGTCAGGCAGTTTTTTTCCACGAACATGGCGCCTCCGTCAAGCTGCGCCCTGAACAAAATTTTATTATCCCATTGACCCAGGTTTTCGGTAAAACGTAAGGCCGCACTTATATGCGGGGTAACTAACCGGGAAGAAGGTGGTGTTTGAGAAAAAAAATTAAAAGATACAGCTGTTAAAAAAAGTATTAAGGCTGTTTTTTTAGGCATAAATCAAATATACATGAAACTCCTATTTTTTGCAACAGCTTAATTGCTCTAATTTTAGTACTTTTGCACTCTCATGCCAAATATAGTAGCCATAGTAGGAAGACCTAACGTAGGTAAATCCACCCTTTTTAACCGCCTCACCGAAACCCGCAAAGCCATTGTAGATGAAATTTCGGGTGTAACCCGCGACAGGCACTACGGAAAAGTGGAGTGGCAGGGAGTTGAGTTCAGTTTAATTGATACCGGAGGTTATATAAAGGGAAGCGACGATATTTTTGAAGGAGAAATCCGTAAACAGGTTCAGATAGCCATAGAAGAAAGCACCTGTCTTGTTTTTGTTGTAGATGTAAACGAAGGAATTACCGAGTTTGATACGGAAGTTGCCAATATTATCCGCAAGAGTAAAAAGAAAGCTATCATTGTGTCAAATAAAGTTGATAATCATGAACGCGCTGCATACTCTTCAGAGTTTTATAAGTTTGGTTTAGGAGAAGTATATTCAATTTCGGCAGTAACGGGCAGTGGTACCGGTGATCTTCTGGATGCCATTGTTGCAGCCTTTCCTTCCGATGAAGGTGCAATTGAACAGGCCGATATTCCACGTATAGCGATTGTAGGAAGACCTAATGTTGGAAAATCTTCTTTAACTAACGCTCTGTTAGGTGAAGAAAGAAACATCGTTACACCCATTGCCGGAACTACACGCGATACCATTAATACACGTTATACAAAGTTCGGCCATGATTTCTGGTTGATAGATACTGCCGGAATGCGCCGCAAAGCCAAGGTTCATGAAGATCTTGAATTTTACAGTGTGATGAGAACCATTAATGCTATTGAAAGCAGTGATGTGTGTTTGTTAATGATGGATGCTGAACAAGGTGTAGAAGCGCAGGATTTAAGTATATTAAGTTTAATTGAAAAAAACCGTAAAGGCCTTGCCATCATTGTAAATAAATGGGACCTGATTGAAAAAGATACCAAAACGGCTAAGGAATATGAAGATAAAATCCGCGAACGCATTGCACCGTTCAGAGACATTCCTATTATTTTTACATCTGTAATCGAAAAGCAAAGGATCATGAAGGCTGTTGAAGTGGCAATGTATGTTTATGAAAATAAAACACGCCATGTAAAAACCAGAGAATTAAATGATTATTTGTTACCTATTATTGATAATCAGCCACCGCCATCTATAAAAGGTAAAGAGGTAAAAATAAAGTACATCACGCAGTTAAAGGGCGAACCTTTGTTTATGTTTTATTGCAATCTTCCGCAATACGTTAACGAAAGCTACAAGCGCTTTTTAGAAAATAAAATCCGTGAAAAATACGATTTCACCGGCGTACCTATTGTGGTAAGTATCCGTAAAAAGGTTTAAGATTAAATTTTATTCTTTTTTCCCGTTATTCAGCCAGCACTGAACCAATTCTTTTTCTTCTGGAGAAAGTTGTCCGCCTTTAGGCATAAAATAAGGATTGCCATCAAGCACATACGCTTTCATGCTACCGTTATCACCAATGGCTTTCACTGCCGGATATCCTGTAAGGTTATTATTAGGCGAGCCTGCCGCATGACAGTCTTTAATAGCGCAGCTTGTTCTGATTATAGGTTCAATGTTTTTGGTGTAAGTTATCTCACTGCATTCAGAAGCTGATAAAACCGATGCGATTCCACTTGATTTTGCTGATTTTTTCTCGCAACTCACGCTCAATAAAAAAATAAGCATTACAAAAGTGGTCACAAAAACAATAATTTTTTTATTCATAAATCACATGACTTTTTTATACTATACACGTGGAAATTTTATTATTTGATATTCTTACAAATGATAAAAATAAAATTGTAGAGATTTTACCATACTTAAAAATAAGAAAAAGCTGGACAAATACATAATTAAATAGTAAATTAGAATCGACATTAAAACATAATTTATGACAAGAATTTTATTTATTTTTTTATTAATATCTTCTTTTGGTTTTTCACAACATGACAAAGCCGATAAAAAAAGTGGTAATTTATTTAAAGACGCCGGAGATGCCGCAAAAATGGCCCTCGCAAAACAAAAATTGTATGCCGGACAATATGTTAGTGCGTTAAATCTTTACAAGGAAATTGAAAAAAATGAACCTGAAAACGGAACGGTTCTATACTATATTGGTTATTGCAATTTCGGCTTAAAAGATCTTGCTAAAGCCAAAGAAAATTTTTTAAAAGCCAAGGAAGCGAAAACAAATTTTAAACCTGAAACCGATTTAATGCTTGGGAAAATTTATCAGTCGGAAGAAAATTTTGATAAGGCCATCGAAGCATTCACCGCGTATAAGTCAAGTAGCAGTAAGGATAAGGAAAATGAGGAAGAAGCCGATGTACTTTTAAGCCAGTGTCAGAACGCAAAAAAAATGATTGCCGCACCTATGGCGGTTGAGGTAACTAATTTAGGTCCTGACATTAACAGTAAATACGATGATAAGAATCCATGTGTAACCGCCGATGGCAGTAAGCTGGTGTTCACTACCCGCCGCCCCGAGACTACCAATTCTGAAGTAGACGTTGAAGGTGACGGAAAATATTTTGAAGATATTTTTATTTCGAATTATGACTCAGCTTCGAAAAAATTTGGCAAAGCCGAAGAAGTGCCGGGGTCAATTAATACAAAAGCACACGACGCATGCACAAGTATTTCTCCTGACGGAAAGCAAATTTTTCTTTATAAAAATGATATCAATGATAAAGAATCAAGAGGTGGCGATGTTTTTGTAAGTAAAGTAAATAATGGAAAATGGAAAACTCCTGAACAAATAGGCAAGCCTATCGCGTCGAGTTACTGGGAAGGCGGAGCATGCGTCTCTCCGGATGGAAAAAAATATTTTTTCACAAGTGAGCGTCCCGGAGGTTTTGGCGGAAGCGATATCTGGATGGTTGAACGTTTGAATAAAAAAGAATGGGGTAAACCGGTAAATCTGGGTCCTGATGTAAATACAAAAAATGATGAAGCGGGAATGTTCCTGGCTCCGGATGGAAAAACTTTATTCTTTTGTAGTAACGGGCCAAACAGTATGGGAAGTTACGATGTATTTAAATCGGTTAACACCGGAGGAAAATGGAGCGCGCCGGTAAATCTTGGTTATCCGATTAACAGCAGTTCAAAGGAAGGTCAGCTTACCATTAGTGCAGATGCCAAATACGCTTATATTTCAAGTGAGCGGAAAGGTGGTCTTGGAGAAAATGATATTTATAAGGTGGATCTTAAAGATTATGCTATTCTTGAAGCCGACGGTAAGAAAAAAGTAAGCAATGGTTTAAGCATTTTAAAAGGCACCATACGCGATGGGTACGAAGGGTATGGTTTACCCGACGTTGAGGTTGTGTTGAATGACGATGCCGGCGCTCAGATTGCCTCCACCAACACGAATGAAAACGGAGAATATTTCTTTACCTTAAAAGGCGGTAATTATAATTTAACCGTTAAGAAAAAGGGCTTTAAGGATATTTCTGAAAAGATAAATCTTAAGTCAAGTGAAAAAGAAACCGTTACATTGGAAAAAGGATATCTTTTGAAAAAGTAAATTATTTAACTTTTTCACTTCTAATTTAACATGATACTCTCTCTTAATTATTAACATAATTTGCACCGTAGGGCTGCAATCTATTTCCGCGGTTTCCGTTCTAAAAACCGGTAATTTAACCTATATTTGTGCTAATGGAAATTGTTAAAGGCTCGGGCTTTATTCCCGGTGAATTACTGGCTAAAATTAATTCGCCCGGCGATTTATAAAAGCTTCGGGAAGATCAG
>JAOQAF010000011.1 GCA_025963735.1 Bacteroidota bacterium | reverse complement strand
ATATTTCAATGGTCAATTTTTTAACCTGAACAACACTCCGGTAAATCATGCTTTCAGCAGCGCGCACTGGAATCTTGAGTTAACGGTAAATAAATCAGACACCAATATTATTTATTTGGGAATGACTGAAATTTCGCGCAGCATAAATGGCGGTAAAACATTTGAAAAAATAGGTTCGTACAATGGACACAATATACATGCGGATGTGCGCGCAATTTATTTAGAGAAAAGTACAGCGGGAGGAAAAGGTGATGTTTTTTTAGTTGCCAATGACGGTGGAATATCACTTCTGGATCCTTTAATGCAGCCCGCCTGGAAAAGCCTTAATGGAATTGGCTTAAATGCGAATCAGTTTTGGGGAATTGATGTGGCTCAAAGCGATACATTGCTTATAGCGGGTGGAACCCAGGATAACGGTGGCTTTATGATAACCTCGGACGGAAATGAAAACACAATGGGTTCATGCGGTGATGGTTATCTTGGATTGGTATTGGATAAACACTCAGCCATTATCGAATGTAATCCGCCATCATTATTTTATCATAACAATCAAACCCATCAGAATATTTATTTGCAGGTTAACGATGCCAGAAGGGAAACACGGCGGCCTTTGGCACAAAAGGATTCGTTCGTGTATGTTGGTTACGGAGATGTATGGCGCATCAAAAAACAAAGCCTTCAAAATGGTTCCGCTGTTTTTCAAAACTTTACAAATTTTGCTATACAAAAGGATGCCGATGGTACTGTAAAAAACAATATCATTCGATGCCTGTCTATCGGCGAAAAAAACTCTGCACTTATAAGCTATTCTAATCCAAACTGGGCAGCCAAAGAAAACACAGGCAAATTATTTTTTTGTCAAAATATTCAGCATAAGAACTCACAATGGACAGATCTTACGCCGCTTCTTAACGATAAGGGTTTTGAAGTGTGCAGATGGTCAGAAATTACAGCGCTTGAAGTGGATATTTATGATCCTTTAAAATTTTATCTTTTATCACGTGATGTTTCAGACCAGACCACAGTTCTTTTATACCGCGTGGAGTATTTTCCTGATTCAAATAAATGTTCGATTCAAAAAATTAACAGTAATCTTCCTGCCATTGGCATAAATAAAATAAGAACTGATAAATACAGCGGCATAACTTATCTGGCAGGCGATGATGGCGTTTATTATTCAAATTTAAATGCCGATTCGGTTATCTGGAAAAAACTAAACACAGAGGCCTTTAAACTTCCTTCCGTTATGGTAATGGATCTGGCGATTAATTATGTAAACAATACATTAGTCGCAGGAACCTATGGCCGGGGCATATGGCAAACATGCCTGGTTTCTTCCCTTTTAATACAAAAATATATCGGTTATAATACCACGGAAAATGATGCTGTTAAAGTTGATGGTAAATTAAGCGTTGGCCGTAAAAAAATTTATTCACTCAATTCAAAGCTTATAGTTACAAAAGGCTCTTCCATCGAATTAAAAAAAGGAAGTACCCTTATTATAAAAAAAGAAATGGTGAGGGATGAGAATAATAAATTAATCGATTTAGATTTAATAATGCAAAAAAACAGAGGCGCCAAAGTGATCTATAGATAAGTATTTTGACTACTTTTATAAGATGACGCGCATTTATTTTATAATTTTCACGGCTCTTTATTTTTTTTCCAATGCACAGATTTTAAATGTGCCGCCACGCCAGCCGGGTATGCTCACCGGTTCGCAATATACCGCGCAAATTGTTTCGCTGAGTTTAACTGCAAGGGAAACCAGTATTTACAATGAAGTGATTAGCGGTAATATTCCTGATTTCTCCAGAACGTTAACACCCGTTACCAGCACTGCGCTTATTGCCGGACAAACACAAAGCCTTACCTATTATGTTTTGCCTGATTACCTGGCCATTGGTTCTAACGCCGATTATTTTTTATGTCCAATGTCGCCCATGCTTGCAACAAAAATTGGAGACAGCATCGGGTGCACTTTGCCCACGCGTAAAATGGTGAACGATATTTACGCGCAGGCAACTTTAACAATGAATCCTTTAACCATTCCGGCCAGTGGAACCATGACCACCGTTCAGGCATTTGCACAACATAATGGTATGGTTAAAACACAGCGTAATGGTTTTATTCCCCCTTACTCTTTAGGAACATTAGTGGCCGGAGATAAAAAAGATATAATTATTTCAAATCTTATATATAATACGCCAAATCGCGTTATAATATATGGGTGGCATACAAGCGTTGGTAATCCTATTCAGCCAATGACAAATGTACATGCCGATACGTACATGGATTACAGCCATGGTATTCGTCTTATTCAAAACAGTGTTGTTTATAACGGCACACCTACAACAATAAAATCGATACTTACAGGTACATTAAATGCTTTAGTAAGTGATGAAGGAGCAATTAACCCACCTGAATATCCTTATGGCAACATTACCTCTTTAAACACTCCCGCGTCATTTGCTGTTCTCAACAAAACAAATAATACCCTGGAAGTAAAAGTAAAAAACGATCCTAACGTAACGCATTATAAAATTTACACCAGTACAAATGGAGTGTCTTTTTCTGCCCCCCAAACACTGGCAAAAACAAATCTCACCTTAACCACACTTACAGCTAATCAGGTTTATTACATTAAAATTGCAGCGTATAATAATACATATTCTGTTACTTCGCCAGTTTCAGAAGTGCTTGGCGCCGTTCCTTGTAATTATCAGGACTCGCTGCTGATTGTAAACGGGTTTGACCGTGCAGTGGCCGGTAACACGTATGATTTCATAAAACAACATGGAGGGTCAGCCTATGCCAACACTAAATATTTTTCATCCGCCACCAATGAAGCGTTACAGGATGGCTTATTAAACTTGAGTAGCTATAAGATGGTAGACTGGATATTGGGTAAAGAAAGCACCGCTAACCAAACGTTTAATTCAGCAGAACAAATACTTGTAAGCAATTATTTAAAACAAGGAGGTAATTTTTTTGTGAGCGGATCTGAAGTAGGGTGGGATCTTGACAACAGCGGCACCGCGGCTGATAAAAGTTTCTATAATAATTATTTAAAGGCTTCCTACATAGCCGACGCACCTAACGGGCAGGCATCAACATGGTATAAAACAATTAAGGAGCCATTAAACAATTTGTTTACTTTTTCTGATACTACTTTTTTTGATAACGGAACAAACGGAACTTATAATGTAGATTATCCGGATGTAATAACATCCATAAACGGAAGCTCTTCATGTTTAAAATTTTCAAATGCCGGCAGCAATATCAGCGGTATAAATTATTCCGGAACATTTACCGGGGGCACTGCACCCGCCAAACTGGTTTATATTACTTTTCCTTTTGAGACTATCGTTACTGCATCTAAACGAAACTCCATGTTTAAAGATGTATGGAATTATTTTTTTGCCGGTATTGTTACTTCCATTTCAAATCATGAAAACATGAATGAATATCAAATTTATCCTAACCCTGCACATGAAATTATTTACTTAAAAGGAGCTGATAAAATTAACCACGTGATAATATATAATTTACAGGGACAAATGCTTATCCATTCAACTAACGCTTCGCAAATAAGTATTGAAAAATTAGATCCCGGAATTTATTTACTGGAAATTACTTCCGGGACTGATAAGTTGATCATACGATTTGTAAAAGAGTAATTATTTTGTAATAACCATTTTCTTTTTAGCAATATTGTCGCCGTTTTTAAGGCTGACGATATAGCAACCACCTGATATACTTGTTAAATCTATTTTTATAAGCGAATTTCCTGAAGGCGAAGTCTCAACCGCTTTATAGATTAACTCACCATAAGAATTGCAAATTGAAATTTCCAAAGGATCTTTAGGGTGAAGTCCATGCAGATTAAAAGTAAACTCTCCATTATTAGGATTTGGTTCAATGCTAAATTCTTTCAAGTCAGATTCAATATTTTTTAATCGTGTAGGCGAGTTCATCACCTGGATAAAAACAACAGCATTATCACTGCTTGGTTTATTAAGATAGCTGTTATAGCACGTAGTTGATTGACTGCCACAGCTCAGGCTCACGGTTAAACACACGTTATACCACCCGGCCGCTGAGTAGGTATGGGAAGGAAATAAAGCGTTCGAGCTTGTACCGTCGCCCCAGTTCCATGTAACGGAAGTCACATTGTTTCCGTATTGCGGGTACGCAAACCAGGAATATAATTGTGAATTGTCTTTTTGCAAAGAGTAATTAGAGTTAACAGGGCAGGGCGTTGCAGTAGTAATGTTTATAGTGGTCGATATTGTATCGTAACAACTAAACATATAGCTGGAGGTAGAATCCATAGCGGTTAGACATACATTATAGATTCCATTAATGGAATAAGTATGTGAGGCACTGCCAACTGTATTGCTGCCACTGGAATTTCCGTCACCCCAATTGAACATATAGTATGGTAAAGGGCTGGAGCCTGTACTTGTATTGGTTACATTTAGAATATTTCCCGTAAGGGTGCTGGTAAAGGATGCAGAATAGGTACATGGGTAATAGTTGACGGAAATTGTTTGCGTTATTGATGTGCTGCAAGAAGGATTGGTAGGATCTGAAACTGCCAGAGTAACGGTGTATATACCGGAAGCACTATAGGTTGTGTTTGGAGTAGGGGCAGTTGTTGTTGTTCCATTCCCAAAAGTCCATAATAATAAATTGTTAGTATTGGACATGTTACTGTAAAAGGTTACGCCACCATTTATTGCTTGTGAACTGTAAAAATAAATGTTAGTTGGATTTAATCCGCATGTAACATTAGATATTGTAATCGGAATCATGATGTTACCAGAACAGGAATACGTGCTGTCAGTCACAGTTAATATAACAGAATAGGTGCCGTTGCTAGGAAAAGAATAAGTAGGGGTATTATTGCAATTGATATAATAACCGTTTCCAAAATTCCATGTAGTAACCATTGTAGTGGTATTTACACTACTTGAAGTGTTGCTAAAGCTAACCGAACCATTGTTGCCTAACGTATAGGTGAAGTTAGCGGTTACCGAACAGGTGGGAGTGGGCGCGGCTACTGTGGTAGTAATCGCGCTTGAAAAACTTGATGAGCATGTGCCCTGGTTAACGGTTAATAAAACAGTATACGTTCCCGAGGCGCTGTAAGTATGAACAGGCGAAAATTGTGTTCCGGTGGCTCCGTCACCAAAGCTCCAATTACAAATTGGAAGCGGCGAATTTGGAGTACTTGTATTAGAAAAGTATTCTGATCCATTTATAGTAGAGGAAGTAAATCCCGCGTTAAGATTACAAGGCAAGCCATTAATAATTATCGGAAAAGCAATGCTATCAGTGCATCCTAAAATAGAATCAAATAAATATACCGAGGCGCTATAGGTTCCATTATTAGTATACGTATAAGAGGTCGTGTTTGCCGGTCCGGTAGAAGTGCCATTTCCAAAAAACCAATAACAGGAGGTATTGGTAGAAGTGCCCGTGGAAGTATTAGAAAAGTTAACAACACCTCCCGGATTAATTGTATATACGAAGTTAGCATTTAACGGGCATTGCGTAGGATTTATAGTTTGACTTATTGTTGAACTGCAGCTCGGACTTGATGTCATTACATTTAATGTTACCGTATACGATCCGCTATTTGGAAATTGATGATTTACAAATACGCCGTTTGCAATGCTTCCATCGCCAAACGCCCAGGAATATGTTGTTGTAGTATTAGTGGGCGCAATGCTCGCCTGAAAAGTAGATGTGTTGTTGCCTCCTAACGTGTATGTAAAGGAAGGATTACATTGGGCCTTTGAATTATAACTTAACAGAATTGTGCAAAGGAGAACAAGAAACACTAAATTTATTTTCTTTCCCATAATGTATTTTTTAAACCATACTTATGAAGATACTAAAAGGTTTGGTAATAAAAAATTAATTCAGACTGATATTATCTATCAACCTTATTTTTCCAACATAGCATGCAATTAAAGCTATATGTTCCTTGGCTTCTGAAAAAGATTTTAATTCTTTTAAGGTACGCGCATCGCAAATGGTAAAATAATCCAACTCGTAATTGCCGCGCATATTTAACTCCGATACAATGTGTTCTTTTATTTCGGTAACATCCTTGCCTTTATCTTTTAAGCTTTTGGCTTCCTGCATCAATTTCGGAATAATTTTAGCAACCTCTCTTTCCTTCGCGTTAAGCAACGTGTTCCTGGAGCTCATGGCGAGCCCGTCAGGATCCCTTAAGGTAGGGCAGGTAACAATTTCAGTCGTGTAGTGCAAAAGTTCAACCAGCGCCTTAATAATCATTACCTGCTGATAGTCTTTGCTTCCAAAAAAAGCCTTGTCGGGCTTTACAATATCAAATAACCGGCTTACAATCTGTGCCACGCCGTTAAAGTGGCCGGGACGGTGATCGCCCTCTAATATTTTATCCAGGTATCCGAAATCAAAAACCCGTTCGTCTTTTTCAGGATACATCTCCTGGGCAGATGGCATAAAAACTATATCGCAAGCCGCCTTTTTTAACATTTCAAGGTCTCTTTCGGGCGTTTTAGGATACCTTTCCAGGTCTTTTTTATCGTTAAACTGTGTTGGATTAACAAAAATGCTGCAAACCGTTAGATCGCAACTTTTTTTAGACGAATTAATTAATGAAATGTGTCCCGCGTGAAGAGCACCCATAGTTGGCACAAAACCAATGGATTTTTTTTCGGCCTTTTTTTGCACCAAAAAATACTGTAATTCGTCTATTTTCGTGAAAATTAACACCTCTTAAAGCGGTAAATGTACATTTTACTTTGAAATATGGGTTATTTTTTATTACTTTTGTATATTCTTATTTTAAAGGAACAGATTTTATATGAAGAAAGCAAGAGTCCTTTTCGTTTCTCAAGATATCACTCCATATTTAGACGAAACTTATGTCGGTAAAATTTCAAGGAAACTTCCTCAGGGTATTCAGGAACGCGGAAAAGAAATCAGAACATTTATGCCAAAATATGGCAGTATCAATGAGCGCCGCCACCAATTACATGAAGTAATACGCTTATCGGGCATGAACCTGGTAATAAATGATGTTGATCATCCATTAATTATTAAAGTAGCAAGCATTCCGAGCGCGCGCATGCAGGTTTATTTTATTGATAATGAAGAGTTTTTTAGCCGCAAGGCCATGCTAACCGATAAAACTACCGGCAAAGCTTTTGACGATAATGACGAAAGAGCCATGTTCTTTGTGCGTGGAGTTGCCGAAACAGTTAAAAAACTTGGATGGCAGCCCGATGTAATCCACTGTCACGGTTGGTTTACCTCCTTAATGCCAATGTACATTAAAAAATATTATGCCGAAGATCCAATCTTCGCCGATACCAAAATCGTTGTTTCATTATACGATGATGAGTATCCGAAAAACCTTAACAAAAAGTTTATTGAAAAATTAACTTTCGACGGGTTTACCAAAAAAGATCTTAAACATTTAACAGAAGAATCAAGCCACATGAATATGCTGAAGCAGTCTATCGAGTATGCTGACGGTGTTATCCAGGGTTCTGAAACAATGAATGCCGATCTTGAGAAATTTGTGAAGAAAACCGGCAAGCCATTCCTTACTTTTAAAAATGAGTTGGAATACATGGATGCTTTTAATGAGTTTTACGACGAAATTCTTGAAGAAGAAAACGTGTTAAGTTAAACTTACAACATACTTTATTTATAACCCTGGTACTACACCGGGGTTATTTTTTTGCTTTTTTTAAACATCTTTGCAATAAAACACAACATTTTATAGTTACTTTAGCCGCTCTGTTTCAAATCATTAAATATATAGTTGCTCTGTTGCTGGTAATGGTATTTTTTACCGGCTGTAAAAAAGATCATAATGTATTAGGCGCCGACGTGCAGCCTGAAGACGACATTCTGGGAGCA
>JAOQAF010000092.1 GCA_025963735.1 Bacteroidota bacterium | reverse complement strand
GGGAAGAGGAAGTTAATCATTTTGGTCAATGATAATTTTAAACCTCGTGTTCCGGGCTTCTATTTCTTTTAGAAAGGTTTTGCTTTTTTGGGTACTGGTTCAAAAGAAAATAAATAGTTTTCTATATCACCTAAACCTATGTTTATGTACTGAACAGATTGTTTGTAAACAAAATTTAGGTATAGCAAATCCTGTAAATTAGTAAATTATTATTTATGACTTTACTTTTCTCTATTAACTTTTAATTCGATTACTAAAAGGGAAATATTATTCGGGGCCTCAATTAACATTTTAAGGATTAGAATAATCATTGTTAATTTAAAATAGGGCTGCTTATCAAGGGCCAGGGAAAAAAATTATTCTTAAAAGAATAATTTAAACCTGTTTCGCCTGATAATATTGCTGGAAGAAGGGATTGTGAAGATACTGATAAATGGGTCTTATTCATCAGTATCTCTTATATTTATTAGTGTAAAAGCTTTTAATTAAAAGCGAAGAATTTTGATAGCTGCTAAACTAGTTTAACATTTATAGCATTTAAACCTTTCGGGCCTTTTTCCACTTCAAAGGTTACTCTGTCATTTTCCTTAACCGGGCCATTTATTTCATTCTGGTGCACAAATACACTTTCCTGGCTATCTAAGTCTTTAATAAAACCGTAACCTTTAGCAGCATTAAAAAATGTGATGGTGCCTCTTTTAATTAAATCGGCCGGATCGGGAGGTAATTGGCGGTTTACACCAATCTGAATATCTTCCTGGTTCACGATCCGTTTCTTTTTCGGATCGGGCGGCGTGGACGAAATATTCCCATTATCGTCAACATAAGCAAGCATTTCATCGAGGCCTTTTCCTTTGCTGGAACTGGCAAGACGCTCTTCTTTCTTCTGCTCTTTGTCCTGCTTCTTTTTTATCTTATTTTTTTCTTTTTCTTTTTTACTGAAGGTTTCTTGTGATCTACCCATATTTAAAGTTAGGTTTATTATATATTTTAAAAACGATATTGGGGTGGCTTAGTACCGGAATAAAAAATTGGTACCGTTCCGAATCCATTTTTCAAAAAATGAATTATCATTAAATTCGCCGGTAAGCAATTCAAATTCGGCATTGTTCTTATTCGAGCGGGAGTTCATAAAAGTTGGGATAGATTTCTCATTATTTGGTTCCCACTCTTTGCCTTTTTGAATGGCCACACATATATACTCACTCGTTGTGTTGTCAACTAAATATTTTCTGTTCATATTCTTTTTCTTAAAATAAACTTTAAAAATGTAAGGGTAATCGCAAATGGCCGGCATTTATCCCGACCAAAAATGAAAAAGCCTTACTGGTTGTAAGGCTTTTTCAGATAATCCGTATCTTCTACCTACGCCAGTTTAACATTTACCGCGTTCAGG
Organism: Bacteroidota bacterium; assembly: GCA_025963735.1. GTDB lineage: Bacteria > Bacteroidota > Bacteroidia > B-17B0 > Aurantibacillaceae > Aurantibacillus. The sequence continues at coordinate 1,215 of JAOQAF010000092.1, read as the reverse complement.
CCTCTTTTTCCTTCCTGCACATCAAAGGTAACTTCGTCGTTTTCTTTGATTTTGTTTACTAATCCAGAAACGTGTACAAAGTACTCCTGGTTTGAATTTGATTCTTTAATAAAGCCGAACCCTTTTGTTTCGTTAAAGAATTTTACTATTCCGTTATTCATTTTATTTTGGTTATTATATACCTGCTACAAATATAGGGGCATATACGTTCATTATTTTCGTACAATGTACGAAGAATATTTTAAAATTCATTAAAATATATTTTGAATTACTTAAATAATTTGAGTATTAGCGGCCCGCCAGTTTATTTAAAGAACGGAACAAACTTTACTATAAAACTTTTGCCGGGCACAAAACCCCGGTAATTCCTATTGAGCAATTAGAGGTTCGTTAACCTTGCTTTCTTTTTGTTTAATTACTGTTCTCTTATTTATTGCAAATATCAACCCGATAGAAATTACACACATTATCAAAGCACTTATGATAAGCGCATTCTCTTTTTGTGCGATTCCAATTAAAAAGTCGCCGGCAAACATTACCAAAAAGAAAATATAGGCAATCGTGAGCATCGGGGCTGATTTTTTTAAGGTTGCAAAAGCAAAGATAAAACCAAGGGCAAATTGACGGGCAGCCCACATATAAATTAAATAATCAACGCCTTTTGCCTTAAGGTCAACTGATTCTACCACGGATGCCGGCGAAAAGTATAAGGATATACTTACCATAATTTCCATTAAGGCAAAAAGTGCCGATATTATTAATATCCATTTTGGCAATGATTTTTGTCCTTCGGTCATAGTATAATTTCTTACTTGTTTTTTGCGGTCTGTTTAATGTTTGTGCTTTTTGTAAAGTGTCATTGAGGTGGCACAATGTACTTATGTATTAAAAATAGGAATATAAAGTGCTTCAATTTCAATTTGATATAAACCTTCAGTAGAAGCAAAGGCCTTCTTTTTAACAATAAACCCGCTATTTCTTTAAAAAATGGTGGTTCGCTGGCTTTTGTTAATTCTGAAGCATCAAATTTTAAAATAATTTTTCTATAATGAATTTCTTTATCATAAATCACATAAAAAAGTATTGCCATTTGAGGTAAATCCGGTTTGCCAGGTGCCGCTTACTCCATTCTTAACAAGAGTTACAAAATAGAAACCACTTAAATCTTTTGAATTAATAGTCTTTTCAATGAAGTCGAATAATGAATCTAAATAT
>JAOQAF010000042.1 GCA_025963735.1 Bacteroidota bacterium | reverse complement strand
CTCACTACACGCGGTGTATCTGCGCGGACCTCCCAAAGCCGTTTAATATCACTATCTGAACAGGTTTCAGAAAAAATCAGTTCAAAATTTTAAACACTTAATATGAAAAGAAAACTATTCTTTTTGTTTTTCCTTATTCACGTTTGTTTAATTTTTTCACAAACAGTATTAACAGGAACAATAAAAAACAAAGATACCCACGACCCTTTGCCTGGTGCGGTTATTTATTTTCCCGATCTTAAATCGGGCGTGGCATCTGGTGAAGCAGGAACTTTTACCATTACAAATCTTCCTAAAATTCAAACATTGGTGCAGATTAAACTGATTGGCTTTAAAACCTATGTTAAACAAGTGGATCTTACTGGCAACCCCCGGTTGGACGTTGAACTTGAAGAATCGGTAATTGAAGAAGAGGAAATTGTTGTTACCGGAACTTCGCATGCCACCGAAATGAAGCACAGCCCTGTTCCCATGGTTTCCATTGATCAAAAATATCTTACTCAGAATTCTTCATCCAATATAATTGATGCCTTAATTAAAGTGCCGGGAATAAGCGCAGTCACTACTGGCCCCAACATTTCAAAACCTTATATCCGTGGCCTGGGTTATAACCGTGTTCTTACTTTATTTGACGGGGTGCGACAGGATGGGCAGCAATGGGGCGATGAGCATGGAATTGAGGTTGATCAGTTTCTCATTGATCGTGTGGAAGTAATCAAGGGTCCGGCGAGTCTGATATACGGCAGTGATGCATTGGCGGGAGTTATTAATTTATTGTCCGCAAATCCTTTGCCTGAAGGAACTGTTAAAGGAAGTTTGCTTTCCAACTATCAAACAAATAACAATCAGGCGGCAGGATCATTAAATATGGCCGGCAACCAAAAAGGTTTTAACTGGGCGGTAAGAGCATCCAAAAAGCAGGCGGGTAATTACACTAATAAATATGATGGCAAAGTTTATGGTACTAAGTATAATGAGTCGGATCTTAATATAAACATAGGCTTAAATAAATCGTGGGGTTACTCTCACGTTAATTTTTCTTATTACGATAATGTACAGGAAGTGCCTGATGGATACCGTGATTCGGCGACCCGGAAATTTGTAAAACATATAAGTGAAGAAGATACACTCCGGCCCATTGTTAGCACGCACGAACTAAACTCCTATGACATTACAGGAATTCATCAAAGAGTTCAGTATGTGAGGGCTTTTTCTTCGAGTAATTTTTTTGTGGGAAAGAGCAAGCTGGCAGTGAATGTAGGATTTCAACAAAGCATCAGAAGAGAATTTTCGCATCCACAATTTTTAAACCTGGCCGGACTTTATCTGAAGCTAAATACGGTTACCTACGATTTTAAATTTTATTTCCCTGAATTAAAAAAAACACAGTTAGTGCTTGGCGTAAATGGCATGCTGCAGCAAAACAAGAATGGCAGGGCCACAGAGTTTGTTATTCCTAATTATCAGTCTTTTGATGTTGGTCCGTTTGCATTTGTAAAACGCTCATTTGGTAAGCTTGATCTGGCAGGTGGTGTGCGTTATGACACACGTAGTTTTTCTAACGCGTCGTTATACACGGTTATTGATCCTTTAACCGGATTTCAAAAACAAAGTGATAATAAAACCAACGACACAACCCTTTCAAAACAATTCTCAGAATACAATCATACATTTTCAGGAATAAGCGGAAGCTTTGGTGCTACGTTTAATGTTAGTGACAAATTAAGTGTGAAATGCAACGTGGGACGAGGTTACCGGGCGCCAAACATATCGGAGATCTCCGCGAAGGGAATACATCCGGGAACAGGATTTTTACAATTGGGCGATGGTAATTTTAAACCCGAGTTTAGTTTGCAGGAAGATGTGGGAGTGTTTTTTGAAAGCGAACACATTTCAGGGAGTGTGGAGCTTTTTAATAATATTATTAGTAATTATATTTATAATGAAAAGTTAATCTCCTATTCCGGAAGCGATTCTGTTTATCTCCAGAGTGGTAATAATTATCCTGTATTTAAATTCAGGCAAACTACAGCGCAGTTGTATGGCGGCGAATTTAGTTTTGATATTCACCCTCACCCTTTAGACTGGCTTCATATCGAGAATTCAATTTCCTTGATATACGCGGCTAATCTGGGAGGTAACGGTTCGCACATTACCGACAGTACAAGATATCTGCCTTATATACCCCCGTTCCATACAAATTCAGAACTGAGAGCCGATTTTAAAAAGCAGATCGCGTGTTTTTCAGAGATCTTTGTAAAAGTGGGTTTGCAATATTATGCAGAGCAAAACAGAATATTTTCGGCTTATGGAACCGAAACAAAAACGCCATCCTATACATTACTGGATGCAGGATTCGGAACCACGGTACTGAATAAAAAGGGTAAACATATTTTTACAGTTATAATAAATGCTACTAATTTGACCGATGTGGCGTATCAAAATAACATGAGCCGGTTGAAATATTTTGATAATTATCCTGTTAATGGTACGGGGCGCCGCGGGATTTACAGCATGGGAAGAAATATCAGTTTTAAAATAATAATACCATTGATATTAATGAATAAGAAAGGAGGCGACTAACTTTTATTTTTTAACGAGTTGAAATCTTTTCACCTCGTTGCCAAAATATAAACTGAGAACATACAGGCTCTTAGGTAAATCGCCGGTATCAACGTCATAGCCTTTATAGGTTTCTGTAACGATAATATTATTGGATTGTCTGCCTAAAAGATCGGTAATCAGAATTTTTGAAAGATCAGATTTGCGTTCGGTAGCAATATGAACCATATTTGTTTCAAACGGATTGGGAAAGACTGTTGTTATTGTTACTGGAACTGTATCGGGTATAAAAATATTTTTTGTACTGTAAGAAGCAATGCACAAAGACCTTACCAATAAAAAAACAGTATATGTAGTGTCAGTTTTTGCAAATTTGTGATATACTTTTCTTCCTCCTGAAAGAGCGTAAGAATTAATTACTGTACCGTCACCAAAAGTCCAGTGGTACTCAGTATATCCCCCGGAAACGGAATCGTTAGCGTGAAAAAAAACGGAATCTTTATTCGGTATAAAGGTAAACCCTCCATCCAAAGTATTAAGGGAATAAACTGAAACGCTATCTGAAAAGGTGTCGGTTTGATTACCTTTAGAAGCCAGAAGAGTGACTTTGTATTTGCCTACCGAATTGTAATAATGTATGGGTGAAAACATGGTAGACGTGCTACCATCACCAAAATCCCATTTGCAGGAAGTGTAACAAATTGAAAGGTTTGAAAACTGGCTCAGACAATCATGGTAAGAAAAGTTGGAATGTATGACAGAATCTACCCGAATGGTTCTGTTTAAAATTGTAGTATGACCATTGTTACCAATTAATTCTACCTGGTATTTTCTTTTAAATGGAAAACGGAATTTGAGATTAGTGTCGGTTGAAGTATATATCAAATTAAAAAGCGTATCGTACACCGCGTCCTGTTCGTAAATGTTCCATGTATAATCATTAGCCCGTGTAGTTAAATTACTGAAGTAAGCAGTATCTCCGTAACAAAAGGGCGATATAACGTAGTTTACTACAGGCGCAGGGTGACCATTTAACGAAAGGCTCAGAAATGATAAAACTATAGTTTTTATTATATTATGGTTTAAAAAATATGTTAGAGCTCTATTCATGTTAACGAGGTTTTTCACAAAGTTGATTTACATTTTTATTTAAACCTAAACGGATATTAAGATTTATAGAAAAAGCGTTCTTATCTCTTAATTGAATGCCATTGTAGTTTTGGTAAAAAGGTAATTCATATAAAACAGAAAAATTAAATTTTTGTTTAATGCTGTAATTTAATTGAGGGATAAATACAAAGCGAATGCCACCGGAAGAAGTTACTGGTGTGTTTTGCCGGTAAGCGCGCTCTCTTAATTCATTACGTACCTGACAAATTCCGGTTAGATTTTTTATTAACCTCTTGCTTAAAAATAGCGCGCTGATATAAGTATTTCCTTCTTTGTATTCTTTTGGATTAGTACCGTTAAAAGTAAGGGTGTTCATTAAAAATATTTTTACATCCCCGTGATCAAATTCCTTAAATAAAAAAGATCTTAATGCTATACCGAAGGCGCCGTTGGAGGGCTGAACATCTTCAGAAAGCTCTACACCGTTAACCACCATTGGCTTGATGCCCCAGGGCACTTTAACGCCTATTCCTGCCGTAAATTCAAAATCATGAACGGTATCTTTAATAAAATTGTATTTGCCTGTTAAGGTAACCGCTGAGCCGCCATATCCATTTAACCTAAAGCTGGAACCGTAGATCTCAAAATTTTGGGTGCGGTTAAGATAATATCCTGTTTCAATATCCGCGGTAAAACGTTTTGTAATGCCGTAACCAACCTGTAAGCCTATAAAATTGCTATTTCCATTTTTTACAAACTTAAAATCAGAAGGATGATCTTTTTCAAAATAACCCTGCGATGTGGCGTTTCTAAAGTAGGAATTAACCTGTAGCATATACTTTGGTAATGTGCCCTGATTGGTATTGCCGCCAATAGGGTTGCAGCCTCCGCAGCACTGAGATTTTCCGCAGAAATAAATAAAAGTAAGTAGAAAAATAAAAATGAAACGATTCACGGTTTATGAATGTACGTATATGACAACTGATTTGGATTCGCTGTTATTGTTGGCGTCTGAAACGGTACACGTAACGGTATGATTACCTGTGCAACAGCTTCCCGCGGCAAAAAGAACGGTCCGGTCATTCCCGAATATATCACCGGCTGAGGCAGACCAGGCAATACTTGCGGCTCCTGTTATATTTGCTTTTATGTTGGTAGCGTCGCCTTGTTTAATACTGCTCACATCACTGGTAAGGCTGTTGTAAGTAAATAACTTTTCAGAGGATGAAGACGGTTTCGGTTTTTTCTTGCACGCGATTAAAAATAAAGCAGAAAGAAAAACGAGAATAAAAAACCTTTTCATGGGCTTGGGATTTAAATTCTAAGTTACTAAAATTAATAGGAAATTTAAAACTTAAGGTGTTAAAAGGGAGGATTTTCAACACACTCACTGTCTAAATTTTTGTACCTTGTAATAAATGAAGGTAGCATTAACGTTAGTATTTATATTTATTATTGTATCTTTTTCCTGCTCCAAATCCCACGATAAGTCTAAAGGAGCTGAATCCGAATGCCGTGATACCAGCGGTGTTATATCATTCAGTAATCAGATAATGCCCATCATTAACGCGTCCTGCGGTAAGAATAATAGTTCTTGCCACTCTTCAGCTTCCGGTTTTGGAGATTTTAATTCCTATCAGGGATTTATTTCACACCCGGATGATCACATGATTCATAGTATAAGACAGGATGATCCTAATTATAAATTCATGCCTATTGGAGCGGCTAAACTAACAGAATGTAATATTGCAAAGATCGTTAATTGGTTTAAACAAGGGAAAAAGAATAATTAATTTTCCACTCATAACTTAAACTCCTGTTTTTAAGCTTTTGGCTATTTTTATCTTCTTTTTGGCTTTTTTAATTAAGGGTGTTCTAATTTGGTTTTAAATTAGAGGTTCAAAATTTGACTTTTAACATAAGTACTCAATGGATGAACTAAAAAATGTAAAACTGGAACTTAGCATCAGCAAAAAAAAGGAACTGGTTCTGCAGCACCGCGTAGAAGAATTAAATGATTTCATTGAAAATGCCGCTTTGCCTTTGCATTGGGTAAACGGTAGCGGAATAATTATATGGGCCAACCAGGTTGAATTAGATATGCTGGGCTTTAGTAAGGAAGAATACATTGGAAGACATATCAGTAATTTTCACGCGGATAAAAATGCCATTGAAGATATTTTAACAAGACTAGTAAACAAAGAAACCCTTGTAAATTATCCTGCGCGGTTACGGACAAAAAATGGCGAAATTAAACATGTGCTTATAAATTCCAACGTACTTTGGAAAGACAACAAATTTGTTCACACCCGCTGTTTTACCCGCGATATTAGTGAATTAAAGCAAATTGAAGCTGAAAAAGCAGAAAAGATTTCGGTACTGGAAAATGAAAATAAAAGACTTCAGCTTGAAAATGAAAAATTAAAAAACAGGCTCAGAGAACAAAATTAAACATAATAATTATGCAGCAATCTTTAATATTGGATAAAAAACCCAAAGGGGTTTTTGTTTTTGTAGATGATGATACAGATGAACTGATGTTTTTAAAGGAAGCGGTAAAAGCGCTCGGCTTAACCAACCAGGTAGTATGCTGCATAAATGGATTAGAAGCGTTGAATTATTTAAAGGAAACGGAAGATGAAATTTTTATGATTGTATCTGATCTCAACATGCCAAAGATGGATGGACTTGAGTTAAAGCGGATGATAGAAATTACGCCCGAATTAAAAATTAAAGCCATTCCCTTTGTTTTTCATAGCAGCACCTCCCGTGATAGTGAAATTAAATCTGCTTATGCGCTGAACATTCAGGGCTTCTTTAACAAAGCCCCTACAGTGGAAGGCACCGCTAAAAACCTTTTTAAACTATTTAGTGTGTGGACCGAATGTGTTCACCCGAAAGATCTGCTTAAATTTAAGTAGATAAATAATGACACATACTTATAACATAACAGGAATGACCTGTGATAATTGCCGCTCAACGGTGCAGGCACAGTTGTTACAGGTAAAAGGAGTAAAATCAGTTAATGTAGAATTGAAAAAAGGAATTGCCACTCTGGAAATGGAAGAGCATGTTTCGCTTAAAACATTGCAGGCAGCCTTAAAAGAACATCCAAAGTACTCCATTACAGAATCTCATTCTGTTGCACTTCCCGAAGAAAAAAGGGAGGCCTCCTTTATCTCGGTTTATAAGCCGGTGCTATTAATATTTTTATATTTAACCATAGTTTCTCTTATAAGTTCTTTTTCAGGAAATTCTTTTCTTCTCCCCGTTGCCATGCGCGTTTTTATGAGTGGTTTTTTTCTTACTTTTTCATTTTTTAAAATGCTTGATCTGCGGGCTTTCGTTGACAGTTACGCCATGTATGATATTGTGGCCAAACGTTTTAAAGCATGGGGCTTCATTTATCCCTTTATTGAATTGGCGCTGGGTTTTTTTTACGCTTGTAACTATGATCCTTTACTTATTAATGTAGTAACGTTTAGCGTTATGTCGGTTAGCCTTGTTGGTGTAATTAAAAGTGTTTTAAATAAAACCAAAATACGGTGTGCCTGTTTAGGGGCTGTTTTTAATTTACCAATGAGTTCGGTAACTATTATCGAAGATGGTTTAATGATTATAATGAGTTTAATAATGATGAGTATGCTGTTACTTAACTGAAGCAATCCCGGCAAATTTCCATCATTACCTTTTTAATATCCTCAGAACTAAAACCTTTACTGAAAAATCCTTTTGCACCCAGGGCCAACGCTTTTTCTTTGTCGGCTTTGCTGATACTTGTTGTTACAACGTAAATTGGTATAGAAGTATGTAATTTTTGCGCTTTAATTTCCTTTAAAACATTAAAACCATCCATTAAAGGCATGTTAAGGTCCAGAATAATAAGATCAGGGGTACTTTCAATGTTTTTGTAAGCATCCCGCTTAAGCAAATAATCCATAAGTTGCAAACCGTTAAATACAGAGTTAACCTGCACCTGCACCTTGCAATCTTCAAAACCTTCCTTCGCTAATTCCTGATCATCTATGTCATCATCAGCTACTACTATTGTAAAACTAGTTCTCATAAAGTAAAAGTATACTGCGGCAAAAGCCATAAGGGATATTTTTCGGTTAACAGGTTTGCATGTAGCTTAAAGTGAGTTTTAAATAGCCGGGTGATGACTTGATTGATGTTTTACATTAAAACAGTGAGATGTTTATACAAAAGAAATATAGCGATTAAGTAGGCGGTGGGTAAAGAAATTTGTATTTTTATTTAGAAATGCATTTGTAAAGCTTACGATTAAGGGTTGTTTAATTATTAAAAAAATAAATTTTATGATGTCGACTGCCATAACACCAATTGCCAACTTAAGCTTCGAAGAAAATGAAAGTATTTTGCATATAAAAATTCGTGAGAATGCTGAAATGAATCTAGAAAATGCCAAGGCTCACTACAGTACAATCAATGAATTGGTAAAAAATAAAAAATACCTCGCGTTGGTCGAATCATCGGAATATTTTACCATGGAAAAAGAAGCCTGGCAATTTGCTTCCGGTAAAAATATAATTTCGAACCGGGTGGCCGTGGCCCATTATAATTCTTCTCTGGCGAACAGATTAAATGTTTCCTATTATAAAAGTAAGTTGAGTACCGCCATGCCACTTCAAATTTTTAAAACAAAGCAAGAAGCGCTGCATTGGCTTAAGTCATTTAGCACAGTTAACTAATGTTCGGTTGGTGAAAAACCCACCGCTTCCTCTCACTTTATTAAATAGCTAAAATCCATGAAGTAGATCGCGTCTGCTTCACGTCTGGGGTAAGTTGTTTGATTATCGAAATTGTTTATCCTTTGTTAACGCTTAAGGCTTTATCCAAAATGCGGGATATGGTAGGCGTTACATCTGCCAGATCGTGAGGTTTGGCAAGACAGTCTACAGCGCCGTGCTGCAGCATTTGTTTTTTGGTATGAATATCGCCGCTGGTGGTTAAAATAAAAACCGGTATAGTATTTAGCTCGGCATCTTTCTTAAGAATCTTTAATAAATCCAGACCATTCATGCGGGGCATGTTAATGTCTGAGATGATCAGATCTGGAGTAACGTGGGCCACCCCATCATGATTAAATTTGGTAACCAAATAATCCACTACCTGCTGCCCGTCATAAAACGAAATAACTCTTATTTCAGGGTCAATTTCTTTAATGGCCTTCCGTATAAAATACTGGTCATCCATGTCATCATCGGCAAGTAATAAGGTGTAAATTTTATTTTTTTCCTCCACTGTAATTAATTAGATCGGCAGCAAAAGTAAGCTTTTCATAATTAAACCTGCTATTTACACTTGTTTTGTTGCTATTTTTAATAAGAAATAGATAAACTTGCAGGTAAAAGGCAATTATTCCCTCTTGCATGGCATATTTATTTCAATCCACTTTTCAATGCAGAAGAATAATTGTGGATGGCATTCTACAATTACTGGTAATATAAAATAACGTCACTTAAGTCACTATTCTTAAAAGAGAAGTAAATTAACGAAGAAAAAAATTATGAATGATCAGGGTTTAAATGTACACGGCTCAATATTTTTTCTGCTAAAAAAATTTGTTGACCATAATTTTCCCGTAAACACCTGGGAAAAATTAAATCAAGAGGCGGGCACCGCAGATATTACCTTTGAGCTAACACAAAGCTATCCTATTTCAGAAATAGGAGCCATTATAGGAGCGGCTTCAAAAGCCACCGGTAAACCGGCCAATGAACTTAAAGAAATGTTTGGCGAATATCTGGTTCCTGATTTATTTGCCATGTACGCCAGTTATTTAAATCCTGCATGGAAAACGTTTGAAGTGATCGAAAACACCGAGTTGGTTATGCATGGTGCTGTTCGCAGATTGAACAGTACGGCGCATCCGCCGATTTTAAACGTTACAAAAGTTAATGATAAACTGCTTATGGTTGATTATTTTTCAAAACGTAAAATGGGTAGTCTTGCAGTAGGAATAATAAAAGGCATTGCTAAATATTATAACGAAAGCGATAAAATAAAGGTTCAGTCAATGTCTGATGCTGACGCGGAACGCGTTCAAATTAGAGTTGAGTTTAAATAACCAAAAAATGAAAACGTCCTCAATAACCAATGAACTCTACTTCCTAACCGGAGGTGGTGAAATGGGTAAAATGATCAGGGATTTTGACTGGAGCCAGACGGAACTTGGTGAACCATCAAAATGGCCCCAAAGCCTGCGCACCATGGTTTCGGTGATGCTTGAAAACCCATTCGGTATGTATATTGCATGGGGCGATGATTATATTCAATTGTATAATGACGCATACCGTCCCATTTTAGGTTCCTCCAAACACCCTCAGGCATTGGGACTAAGCAGCCGCGAAACATTTAAAGAAATCTGGCACATTATAGGAGATATGTTTGACGGAGTAATGAAGGGTAAAGCTGTTGGCTTTCCTGACTTCATGCTTCCACTGAACAGAAACAGTTATGTTGAGAAATGTTATTTCGATTTTTCGTATAGTCCTATAAGAAAAGAAAACGGAGAGGTGGGGGGCATACTTGTTACGGTAATAGAAACCACATCAAAAAAACTGGCGGAAGAAGAATTAAAAAAAGAAAAAAACCGCTTCCGGAACATGGCCGATAACATTCCTAACCTTGCGTGGATGGCGGATGCCGAAGGTTATATATTCTGGTATAATAAAAAATGGTATGAGTTTACCGGAAAAACGCCCCGGGAGATGGAAGGATGGGGCTGGCAATCGGTGCATGATCCTTTAATGCTGCCAACGGTTCTTGAAAGATGGAAAGAATCGATATATACGGGTAAACCGTTTGAAATGGTGTTTCCTTTAAAGGGTGCCGATGGAAAATTCAGGCAGTTTTTAACGCGTGTATTACCTCTCTATGATGAGGATGGAAAGGTTAACCAATGGTTTGGAATCAATACCGATATTACTGCGCAAACACAAACTGAGCTTTCATTGAAGGAAAGCGAAGAGCGTTTCAGAACAATGGCTGAGGGCACGGATATTTTAATTGCCACCAGCGATGCCACCAGTAATGCAACTTACTTTAACAGTGCCTGGATAAAGTTTACCGGTCGCACGCTGGATGAACTAATTAATTTTGGATGGACAGATCTGATACATGCCGATGACCGACCTCAATTTCTCGACCTTTACCGGGAAGCTTTTTCGCAAAAAAAATCATGGAAAGCTGAATTCAGAATTCTGAATAAGAACGGAGAATACAGATGGCTGATGGTTACGGGCCCTGCCCGTTTTAATTCGGATGGATCTTTTGCCGGTTATATAAGTTCAGGCATTGATATAACAGATACAAAAGAGTTACTGACTAAAGTGCTTAAAAGTGAGCAAAGAGTGCGTAGTTTGGTTGAAAGCGCCCCCTTCCCGATTAGTGTGTATGTTGGGAAGGAAATGCGCATCGAACTTGCTAATCAGGCCATTATTGATGCCTGGGGTAAGGGCAATGATGTTATCGGTAAATCACTCAAAGAGATTTTACCTGAGTTAAATAATCAGGACATATTCCGGCAAATTGACGATGTGTTTTCAACCGGCGAGCCTTTTCATGGAAAAAATCAACGGGTGGATTTGGAAATAAACAATAAACTTCAACCCTATTATTTCAATTACAATTTTACACCGTTGTTTGATGCTAAAGGAGAAGTATACGGCGTAATGAACACCGCAGCTGATGTAACCGATCTTAACCTTGCAAAAATAAAACTGGAAGAGGCCCAGGACAAAGCGCGGCTGGCAATTGATTCGGCTCAACTGGGTGTGTATGAAATTGTGTACTCAACCAATGAAATGATAACTGATAAAAGGTTTAAAGAAATCTGGGGAGTAAAACCAACAGTTAAACGGGAAGAGTACGCGGCTGTTATTCATCCGGATGATCAGACTGTACGGGAAAAAGCTCATAAACAATCTTTACAGTCGGGCAATTTATATTACAAGGCAAGGGTTATCTGGGAGGATAATTCTGTACACTGGGTTAGGATAACCGGCAAGGTGATCTATGATAAAAATAATAAACCCGAAAAGTTATTGGGCGTAATTCAGGATATAACAGAAAGTGAAATAGCAAAAAAGAAAATTGAAGAAAGTGAAAGAAATCTTCGTCAAACAATTCTTCAGGCACCTGTTGCCATGTGCTTTTTAAAAGATAATAATTTTGTGGTAGAACTGGCAAATGAACGGATGTACGAATTATGGGGCACCACAGGGGAAGCGGTAATGGGCAAACCAATTTTTGAAGGTCTGCCCCAGGCCAAAGGTCAGGGCTTTGAAGAGTTGCTTGAAGGAGTTTATACTACCGGAGAAACTTTTTCGGCGCTGGGTGTGCCTATTAACCTGCCGCGAAATGGCAAAGTTGAAACAGTGTATATAAATTTTGTTTATGAAGCTTATCATGAAACCGACGGTACTATTTCAGGTGTTTTAGCAGTTGCCGTGGATGTTACAGATCAGATTCTCGCGAAGCAAAAAATTGAAGAAGTGGTTGCTGAAAGAACAAAAGAGTTAGCAGATGCCAATTACAATCTTCAAAAATCAAATTCTGAACTCGCGCAATTTGCTTACATCGCTTCGCATGATTTACAGGAACCATTAAGAAAAATATCAACCTTTACTCAAATGCTTGAAAAGAGTCTGGGGGAAAATATAAACGATCATTCTAAAAATTATATTCAGAAAATAAGCACCGCCTCATCGCGCATGAACAGGCTTATT
>JAOQAF010000028.1 GCA_025963735.1 Bacteroidota bacterium | reverse complement strand
TTATAACAACCAAAGAAGCGATCCATGCCGGTAAGATCTATATAAAATTCGTCGATGGACGTTTTTTCGTAAAGCGGCACACTTTCTTTAATAATATCGGTAACCATGTTGGAATAATAACTGTATTGCTCATGATCGCCTTTTACCACTACAGCTTCCGGACATAATTGTCTGGCCATTTTCATAGGCATGGCAGAATGAATGCCAAATGTACGCGCTTCGTAACTGCATGAAGCCACTACCCCGCGATCGCTTGCACCCCCTACCAATACCGGCTTACCTTCAAGCCCCGGATTAAGTCTACGCTCCACTGAAACAAAAAAGCTGTCCAGATCCATATGCACGACATTCCTTTCCATGGTTAAAGATACCAGTGATTAGCGCGCAGCCTTGCTATTAATTGTAGTAAAGCAGAATTTTAAAAAATCAATGCAATTTATAAGTGTGTGTTTTAACACTTCGGTAAATAACCCAGGCGCCAACAAGGCATAGCACCGCGCTTAGAGCGAAAGCGGCTCCCGGAAAATAAATACCTGCGTCCGGCTTTGAAAACTGATAAAAAAGATTGGTCATAATAAGCGGACTCACTATTGCCGAAACACTCATCATGGCGGTGAACACGCCCTGAATTTCGCCCTGCTCGTTATCCGGAATCTGATTCGAAACAAGTCCCTGAATAGCAGGGCCGCAAAGGCCTCCCAAACAATATGGAACCAAGGAGGCGTACATCATCCAGCTGTGTGTGGCTATGGAAAATAAAGCCAGGCCAATGGCGTAAAAAAAGATACCGTAAAAAATAGATTTTATCTGTCCGTATTTTGGAATGAACCAGCGGATCAATCCTCCCTGCACAAGTGAAATCAACACTCCTACAAAAGCCAGCGAGTATCCTATTTCAGCGCTACTCCAATCGAATTTTAAAATGTTATAATAACCCCAGATGGTTTCAATTGTTTTTCCGGCAATGTAAAGAATCAACAAACCCGCAATAAGGCCAATGATCTTTGGATAACGTTTGAGGTTATAAAAAGTTCCCAAAGGGTTAGCGCGTTTCCAATCGAATGCGCGGCGGTTTGATTTATCAAGAGATTCAGGAATAAAAAACAAGCCGTATAAAAAATTAAGCAGAGATAAAATACCGGCTGCAAAAAAGGGTGTCCGCAGACTAACGGTACTCAGAAGGCCACCAATTAAAGGTCCGATAATAAAACCAACACCAAAAGCCACGCCTATTAAACCAAAATTTTGTGCCCGTTTTTCAGGAAGGCTCACATCGGCTATGTAAGCGCTGGCAGTGGTAAAGCTGGCCCCGCCAATTCCGGCTATGATGCGGCCAACGATGAGCCACTCAATGTTAGGCGCAAAGCCCAGCAAAAAATAATCCAATCCTAAACCCAATACGGAAATTAATAAAACCGGACGCCGGCCAAACCTGTCGCTTAAACCGCCTAATACCGGAGAAAAAATAAACTGCATGATGGCATACAGCACCAAAAGCCATCCGCCCACTAAACTGGCCTCGGCAATGTTACCGCCGTTAAGCTTTTCAATAAGTTTAGGAACAATGGGAATGATAATTCCAAAGCCAATACAGTCAATAAGAATAGTAACAAAAATAAATCCCAGTGAAGCGTTTTTTGATCGAAGCATACTAAAGACAAAGATGCTAAAAAAATAGTTTAGGGGATAAAAATAAAACCAAAAAGATTAACCATTAATGCAAGGGTATTTAAGGCAATACCCGCTCCCATGAATGTTTTCAAGGCTTACGGATTTATCCTCCTCAAGATACTTCCGCAGTTTAACAATGTAAACGTCCATACTTCTACCGGTAAAATAATTATCGGCCTTCCAGATTTTTTGCAGCAATATGGATTTCAACACTACTTTATTGCTGTTAATTAATAACAAGTTTAAAAGTTCAGATTCTTTTGGCGATAGTTTATGCTTTATTCCTGACACATGAATCAGTAAACGCAAAGAGTGTTGATAAGTGAATTGAGAGAAGGCGTTTTCCGCGAATGTTGGCGCTTCATTTTTAATAGCACTTCGTTTTAAGATGGCTTCAAGTTTCAGTAAAAGCAGTTCACTATCAAAAGGTTTAATTATATAGTCATCTGCCCCCAGGGTGTAGCCTTTCAGCATGTCTTCACGCAAAGAACGTGCTGTTAAAAAAAGTACGGGTATACTGGTATTCCTTTTCCTGATTTCTTCAACCAGGGTAAAGCCATCCATTCTTGGCATCATTACATCTATTATACAAAGGTCGAATTCATTTTGCTCAAAAGAAGACAAGCCCAAGGCGCCGTCTTCACGCCAGGTAACCTGGTAATTATTCATTTGCAGGTAATCGCGCATAACGAGTCCGAAATTCTTTTCGTCTTCAACTAATAATATTTTATATGGCATCGGTTTTAAATTTTAAAATAAATTCTGATCCCCTGCCTTTTTCACTTATCAGTTCAATTGAGCCGCCATGCTGCTTTACAATTGAAGCTACATAACTTAATCCCAATCCAAATCCTTTAACATCGTGTAAATTACCGCCTTGGACACGAAAGAATTTTTCGAACACCTTATCTTTTAAAGGTGCATCAATTCCTATTCCATTGTCTTTAAAAATAATTAGAGCATTGTCTGCTTGTTGACTGAGTGTTATTTCAATGATGCAATTTTCGTTTGAATATTTAAGGGCGTTATCAATAAGATTGCTAAAAACAGCAGATAAATGATCCTCATCGCCATTTATAAAAACGGATGTTGCCGGGTCATGAAATAAAATTTTGGCACGTTGTTTTTCAATTTGTAAAGTATAGTTTTTAATTACGGTTGTTATTACAGCCGCAAGATCCACTCGTTGCTTATTAAGATGTAACTCGCCCTTTTCTAATAAAGCCATTTGCAGAACACGCTCAACGTGACTATTCAACTTACCATTCTCTTCTTTTAATATGCGGCTGTAATTTTTAAATTTTTCAGTATCGTTTCGGATAAGAGGATTATTGATTGCTTCAAGAGCAAGGGAAATGGTAGCAATGGGAGTTTTTAATTCATGTGTCATGTTATTAATAAAGTCGTTTTTTATTTTATGCAGTTTTTCCTGACTTAACAGTCTCCTGAAAATAAAGATGATCACATAACCTATCAGAAGCGTAATGAATAAAGATAAGGCAAGCAGTCCGGCCATTTGTTTGATTACATAATGGTGTGCAGAAAGGTAACCAACTTTAATAATAAGCGCCCCTTCAGTTATATCTCTCTGAAACAGAGGCAGAGTAATCATGGCGGGAAGAATATGAACATACTGCGATGTATTAACTACCACATGGTAATTAATATTTCCGGGTTTATTATTTTTAGGAAAAAAGGAAACACCGAATTCCGGAATCAAATTGATACCCCGGTTTAAAAGTTCCTCTTTTAAAATGGTTCGTATTTCATGAGAATCAACCCTGGCATCAATGCTCTTACGAGTTTCTGAGGAATGGGCAGCCATTTTTAAAAATAAAGTTTCAAGCTCCGCGGCTTTGGTTTTATTATTAATGCGCGATTGTGAGCCGATAATTACTTTTTGATTTTTATCCGAACCAATTTTAATAACCGTTGTGGAATTTGATGAATCATTTACAACATGGATTTCGCGCTCAATCTGATTGTTTACCTGAAGAGTATCTGTCATCAAACTCTTTCTGATGTTTGAAACAACAATCCGCATTTTTTTTTTCGAAGAATCGTTTATCACGTTATCCGTAACCAATAAAGAATCCATGCTGTTAACAATAAGACGCGCATCCTTTTGTTGTTGTAAACGTTGTGCGGTTTCCAGCACTGCTTCCCGTGTATTCTCTTTTAGGTCTTCCTTGGCATTACGGTAAGCAAGAAACAGCCAAACAACCTGTAAACCTATCAGACTTAATAAAGCAACAGTAATTAAAACCGGAATGTAACGTTTGGATGGATTCATTTAAATCAAATTTAACTACTATTTAAAGCCTGCATTAAACTTTAACTTTTCTTTAACAGGCTTTAACCTGCCCTTAACTTAAAGGCGCTGTGCAAGCGGGTAACTTTGTTTTATAAATCAATCAAATAAAATTAAATCATGAAAACATCCATCATCACCTGCGCTTTAATACTAAGCGCTTCGCTGTTAGCAGCTCAAAATGAAAACAAGCCCGTTAAGGTTCGTATTAAAAAAGTAGAAAATATAAACGGAGTGGAAACTATTACTGACACAACTTTTACAACCACAGATCCTTCATCTTTAAACATCGGCGAAGAGAATATAAGTGTCATTGACACAGAAGACTCCACAAAGAAAGTAATTATCATTAAACATCATGAAGAAGGAAACAATACTTCAAAAAACATGATGGGTGTAAAAAAACACGATGCGATGGATGAAGAAATTGCAAAAGCTCTGAAAGAGGCAGGGGCCGATGGAAAAGGAACTAAAAAAGTGGTGATTATCAATGAAAATAAAGGTGATGCCCGAAAAAGTAAAACAACTACTAAAACAGTTATTATTAAGACTGACATCAACGATGCCTCGTCGGTGGAATGTAAAAAAGCAGGTATAACAGAAAGCAAAGAAAAACTGATAATTGCAGCTATGGCCTGTGCGCCAAACCCTTCAAACGGAAAATTCAATTTAAAGTTTACAGGGACTGAAAAAACAAGTGTTAGTATAAATGTGAAAGACATTAATGGCAAAACTGTTTATACAGAAACAGTTAAACAATTTAACGGTACTTACGACAAGGAAATAAATTTAGATGGTCCGGCTAAAGGAATTTATTTTGTAACCATCGCACAAGGGCAAAAAGCTACTACAAAAAAACTGATAGTGGAGTAAATAATTTTTATGTTGTGAGTGAAAGCCGGCTACTGAAATGGCCGGTTTTTTATTAACCTCCAGCCTTTTTTGCCTTATAACCTTCCTTTGCAAGAAGTAAAATAATTTTTTCGCGGTGATCGCCCTGAATCAAAATTTCTCTGTCTTTAACGGTTCCACCAACACCGCATTTTTTTTTAATTAATTTTCCGAGCAATTCTAAATCTCCTGTTTTGCCAAGAAAACCGGTAACCCTGCTCAGCATTTTTCCGCCGCCTAACCGATCAAGATAAACCTTTAATTGCTGTTGTTGTTTGGAAGGTGTTTCAGGCTCTTCAGAATTATTTTCTTCAAATTTAAAATTAGGATTGGTACTGTAAACAATGTTAACCCTGGCTTTGTTTTTCTTGCTCATTGCTGCGACTTGAAAATAAAAATGAATACTAAAATGAGTAACGCAATTAAAAGGTTAAGATAAAGGTAAGGAAAATGAAAATTTTCTGCGTTAACAGTTCTTGTTTCTGTTTTAAAATCCGTGAAATCAGTGTTGAGCGAAATTAATTTTTCGGCTGATTGAATGCTGTCTTTCAACTGATGGTACTCTGCAAGATAGTTAAATGCTGATTCGTAATTTTTTTGTTCCTTGTAATGATCTGCTTTCAGCTTTAATGAGCTTATTTTCGCAGATATATAATTAAATTTAGTGATAATGCTGTCGGCTGTTTCAATACTTTCCAGCCCTGATTTTAAATCTTTCTTTTTAAAGTAAGCTAAAGCCAGGTTGAGGTAACTATCTGCTTGTTCCATTTCATTATCTGACAGCTCTTTCATTTTAATTGAATTATTGCAGTTGGCAATGGCTTCATCTATTTCGTTCATTTCAATATTAATAACGGCCAGATTATTTAAACACATGGCCTCCAGTTCATAATCGTAACGAAGTGAGGCGTTATTTAGTACTTTGGAAAAATAATACTTTCCGGATTCAAATTCTTTTTGCTCTGTTTTCAGCACCCCCAGGTTTAACAGGCAATTGTCTGCCTGCTTTTGATCATTTAGGTGTGTGTTTATTTCAAGCGCTTTTAAGTAAGATTTTTCGGCGGCTTCATAATGTTTTAATTCAGAATACAGATTGCCTAAATTGGTTTCGCTCATGGCTATTCCATTTAAATGATTAATATCGGTACGCAGCCGGAGCGCTTGTTTGTGATAAAAGAGAGCGGTTCTTAGATCGTGTTTTCTGAAATATAAAATACCAAGCAGGTTGCTGGCTTTGGCAATGTAAAATGGTAAATTACTTTTTTTCGCATATTCTTCGGCATATTTGGCGCATTCGAAACTTAATTGAGGATCTGCCGACCTGTTGTTAAAGCCCCACTTATAAAAAAGATTAACCTTGTCGGTATCTGTTTTTAATTGCTGTGAAATCAGGAGTAAAGAATCAGGAATGTGTGCGCCTGATTTTAATAAATTGAGGATAAGTATTAACGAAAAAAAACGCTTCACAACAATTCAAATATATACATTTATCTCTAAAATTCTCCTATGATAAAATATTTAATGCACCAGAAAAACCCGGCGTCCCATTATATATATATTGACTTGCTGATTGATGATGTAAAATCTGAGTTTCTTCATTTGCAGCTTTCAGCCTGGCGCCCCGGGCGTTATGAGTTAGGGAATTTCGCAAAAAATATTAAACGTGTGGATGTTGTTAATGAAAAAAATGAAACCGTTAATTATACCAAACTCAATAAAGATTTATGGAAACTTCATACCAAAGGATGCCGGTCTGTTAAAGTAACCTATAGTTATTACGCCGTCGAATTAAACGCGGGTGCATGTTATGCCGATAGCTCCCAGATGTATGTTAATCCGGTGCATTGCTGTATGGCCGTTGAAGGAAGAACAACAGAGCAACATCAACTGGAGTTAAACGTTCCTGATAATTATAAAATTGCAACCTCGATGGTGGTTGACAATAAAACACTGATAGCTCAAAATTTTGAAGAGCTGGTAGATTCTCCTTTTTTTGCCGCTGCACATATTCAGAGCGATTTTTATGAAATTGATTCCATTAAATTTCATCTTCATTTTGTTGGAGAGTGCAAGCCTGATTTCGAAAAAATTAAAACAGATTTTTCATCCTTCACCAGAAAACAAATTGGCTTCTGGGGAGGTTGCCCGGTTAACGATTATCATTTTTTATTCCAGGTTTTACCGAACAAATTTTATCATGGGGTAGAGCATCAAAAGAATACGGTTATTGCAATCGGGCCGGGTTACGCGATTAACAGCGGCTCTACGTACGAAGATCTTTTAGGGGTAAGTTGTCATGAGTTATTTCATACCTGGAACGTTAAATACATTCGTCCGGTTGAAATGCTTCCTTATGATTATACAAAAGAAAATTACGCGCGGACGGGATATGTGTATGAAGGTTTTACTACCTATTACGGGGATAAATTATTATTAACAAGCCAGGTGTTTAGCCTTGAGCAATATTTTGTAACCCTGCAGGAAAGACTCTTAAAACACTTCCATAATTTCGGAAGATATAATTTAAGTGTAGCCGACAGTAGTTGGGAAAACTGGTTGGATGGATATGTGCCGGGAGCGCCTTACCGTAAAACAAACATTTACGATGAGGGCAGTTTAATTGCCTTTATGCTGGATATAAAAATTATGCAGGCTACAAACAATAAAAAATTTCTAAGAGATGTTTGTGTTTTACTTTATGAGCGTTTTGGTAAAAAAAATACAGGGTATTCCGAGAAAGAAATTATTGAAATGGTAAATGAGGTTAGCCAAAAAGATTTTAATGATTTTTTTAAAACGTATGTTTATGCTGCCAATGATTATGAGGTTCCGCTTAAAGAATGTTTTGAATATCTTGGAATTGATTTTGTAAAAGAAAACAGCAGCCATAACTGTGAGCATTTTTTTGGATTTAAAGTAACGGATAATGGTCATTTTGTAAAAATAACTCTTGTGGCGCCTTACTCACCTGCGTGGAAGGCCGGATTGTTTGCAGGAGATGAAATAATTTCGGTTAACGGTATGATGGTTAAAAATAATTTTAATCACTGGTTACATTATTTCTTAGGTGAAGAGCAAATTACCTTAACGGTTAACAGCAATGAACATTTAAAAACATTTATTTTACAAAAGGATAAAAAAGGAAATACCTATTTCTTTAATCCTGTGCTGAAAGCAGTTCATCCGAAACCAAATTTTGAGGCTTGGAAAATTCATTATTGAGCACGGCTTGTTAAAAACTTTGAGTAGTTTTTTAATCATTTTTAACAAAAAACCTTAATTTCACCTATTATTAACTAAAACTAAAAAAAATGGAGCAAAACACTACAACAACAACCACTGTTGAAACTACAACAGTAGAAACAAATGTAAGGCCTACTTTCTTAACTGTACTATGCATACTTTCCTTTATATTCGGAGGCCTCGGAATATTAGGTCTTATTATGCTTATCGTGGGCATGGGTGCCTTATCAGCTGGTGCTGCCGCAGTTGAAGGTGCTGGAGGAACAATTACAAGCACGGGTCCAAGCATGGGATTAACCTGGGCGTATCTGGTAGTGGGATTTGTAACAGCTTTAATATCTCTCTACGGAGTAGTTAAAATGTGGAAAATGGAAAAAATCGGATTTTTTCTTTACACAGGCGCTACTGTAGTTTCTATGATCATGGGGGTTGTTTACAGCGGTTTCGGTTTTATGACAATTTTACCTTTGGTTTTTGTTATACTTTACGGATTAAATTTAAAGCACTTAAAATAATAATATCTTAACAGAAAAATCCTTTTGCCCGGCAAGAGGATTTTTTATTTCTAATATCACAATCAAAACTAAAAAATGGAACAGAACACAACAACAACTACAACAACACCAACACCGAACTCCAGCGCCGGAAAAGGCATGGGAATCGCAGGATTAGTATTAGGTATCCTTGCAGCTATTTTTTCTTTAATTCCATGCGTAGGCATGTGGGCTATTATTCCGGGTATTATTGGTGTAATTTTATCTGCCCTTTCAATGAAACAAGCCACTGAAGCAGGCGGCTCAAAAGGAATGGCTATCGGAGGTTTAATCTGTTCAATAGTGGGTATTGCCATTGCATGTTACTGGTTATATGTAGTATACTTTGCCGCAGGCGCCGTAGTTAATGCAGTTGAGGAATTCGATAAATCTGGTGGAATGGATTCTTTAAATAAAGCTTTAGAACAATTAAAACAAATTACCGATACAACACAAACACATTAAGTAAATGTTTAAAGCGCCGGCTCATGTAATTATCAGTTGGACGTTTTTAATTTTAATAGGAATAGCGCTCTGCTATTCCTGTTTTTTTTATCCCAATAATCACCCTATTTCCTGTGTTATTAAATCATATACAGGCAAGGATTGCGTTACCTGTGGTTTTTCAAGAGCTTTCTCCTGCTACACACATTTACAAATTAAGGAAGGCAAAAGTTTAAATCCGTTATCCTGGCCTGTTTTTTTATTTTTTATTTTTCAATTCATATTGCGCATTGTTATAATTCTGCGTTATCTTATTACAAAATTGCCTTTAAATAACAGGCTAATATTGACTGATGTGCTTATTAGCATTTCAGGTTTTTTATTAGCATTTTTACCAATCTTATTTAAATTTTAAACATGGAAAATAACTTCAATGATCCGTTTGTAAATGATCTGGCGGCCCCTCCGGAAAGACCTCAATTTCTAAAAGTTTTATGTATTCTTTCTTTTGTTTGGTGCGGTATAATGATTCTGGTGTATCTTGTCGGATCTTTTTGCCTGGCAATGAGCGATGAAACTAAAAACATGATCATTGAAAAAGTTTCAGAAAGCAATCCAAATGTAAAAATAGAAAACGCGGCGGAATTCATTAATCAAATAGGGCAGGTTTCCTTACTTTGTCTGCTTGCAAACATTGCTTCTCTTGTTGGTGTAATAATGATGTGGAATTTTAATAAAATCGGATTTTTTATTTATGCGATTGCCGAATTATCAACTAATTTTTTTGGCCTGAACATTAATGCAGGAACCGAAGGAGATAAATCATATGGCATGATGATAGTTACTATACTTATTGATATTGTTTTTATAGCCATGTACGCTATTCATTTAAAATACATGAAAAAAACAATTCCGGTTTCGTAACGTCCGATTTTTTACAAATTAAATAACTTCTAAAATGTCAGGTTCTAAATATCCTAAAGGATTATTTTTTTTAGTGTTCACTGAATTCTGGGAGCGCTTTGGATATTATTTAATGATAGGAATATTTTTTCTATACATGACCACCGATACAAAGGATGGTGGCTTTGGATGGGAGAATGGCGATGCATCAGATATTTTTGGTACGTTCATTGCTCTGGCTTACTTAACCCCATTCATGGGCGGGTTGCTTGCAGATCTTAAATTAGGTTATCGCTTTTCAATTACACTTGGAGGCATATTAATGGGCATCGGTTATTGTATGCTGGCCATTCCCGAAAAATGGGCCTTTTACACGGCTCTGCTAATTATGGTTGTTGGCAATGGATTTTTTAAACCTAATATTTCTACACTACTCGGAAATTTATTTAACGATCCGCGGTATAAAGACAAAAAAGACACCGGCTATAATATTTTTTACATGGGAATTAATATTGGCGCCTTTGTCTGCAATTTTATAGCTGCTATCATGCGTAATAAAATTGGGTGGCACGGTGCCTTTTTAACTGCAGGCATCGGAATGTTTGTGGGTGTTATCACTTTCTGGTTAGGGATGAAACATTATAAGCACGTTGATGTGCGCAAAGAACCCAAGCCCGAAGATAAACCGTTGTTAATGAAATTTGTTAAAGTACTATTGGCTGGTTTGGCTTTTGCTACGCTTGGATGGTTAGTGCCCACTGCTATTTGGGGAGAGGGGGATAAAGCGTATACGATTATGGGAAGTAAAAGTACCGATGCATTTTTTATGTTTTGTATTCCTGTTATCTATTTTTATTCTTCCATTTATAAAAAAGCGAATACCGAAGAAAGGAAACCGTTGGGAACCATGTTTACCATTTTCATTATTGTTATTTTATTCTGGGCCATCTTTAAACAAAACGCTACTGCATTAACCACATACGCGCAATATTATACTGATAGGGAAAGTCCGGCGGTAATAACTGCTGTTACCGACAAATTAGGATTTTCAGAAAAGCTGGCAGTTGAAAATAAAGAAGTAAATGAGGTGGACGATCAGTTTCGTGTTTTAAAAAATAACGAAGGGAAACCTATTAAGCATATGGATTATCCGATCTATTTTAAAAATCTGGAGGCCTCTAAAATCCCCCCGGCGGGCCAATCGGTTAACCTTGTTAATAGTGAAATATTTCAATCGGTTAATCCTTTTTTTGTAGTGGCATTAACACCGCTCATTATCGCTTTTTTTGCCTTCTTACGCAGAAGAGGTAAGGAGCCCACCACTGCTACAAAAATTGCCTACGGATTATTGATAAGCGCCCTTTCAACTTTAATAATGGTAGCTGCTGTGTACCATACCGGCAATGGAGCTCAAAAAGCCAGTGCCTGGTGGCTGATTGCAGGTTATGGTGTTATAACGGTTGGCGAATTGTTACTCAGTCCTATGGGTTTGTCAATGGTATCTAAACTATCTCCCGTGCGCTTAACTGCTTTAATGATGGGAGGCTGGAGCCTTGCCACTTCAATGGGAAATAAATTAAGCGGAGTGCTTGCAAAAAACTGGGATAAATTCGATAATAAAGCAAATTACTTTTGGTTAAACTTCGCATTACTTATGTTTGCGTTTTTAATCATGCTTATTTTACTGAAGCGATTAAATAAAGTTTTTAAAGAAGGGGTTAATTAATAGATCCTTATGACAGATCATAACGAATACATAAATAACAAACGTTCCGATTTTTCAAAAGGTACGTTAACTGAAACTGATGTTGACAGAGATCCGTTCATTCAGTTTGAATCCTGGTTAAAACAAGCGCTTGATGCCGAGGTGCCGGAGCTTCAGGCCATGCACCTCTCAACCGTACTTGATAATAAACCTTCTTCACGCGTTGTTTACCTGCGAAAAATGGCCAACAATAAATTCTGGTTTTACGGCAACTACGAATCTAAAAAAGGGAAGAGCCTTGAACAAAATCCTTATGCGTCGTTAAATTTTTTCTGGCCCGAACTCCAGCGTCAGATAAGGATAGAAGGTATAGTGAAAAAAGCCACACTCGACAGCAGTGATAATTATTTTGTTTCCCGTCCAAGAGAATCCCAACTGGGCGCCTGGGCCTCTGCTCAAAGCAACGTACTTCAGTCGCGGGAAGAACTTGAAAAGCGATTAATAGAAATTACCAATGAGTTTGAAGGCAAGCCGGTTCCAAGGCCTGCATTCTGGGGTGGCTGGGTGTTTAAAGCGAACTATTACGAATTCTGGCAAGGCCGCAAGAGCCGTCTCCACGACAGAATTTGTTATGAATTAAAAAATACCGACTGGAATATTTTCCGGTTGGCGCCCTAAAGAATTATGATATTAATCTTTGTAACATGTAATGTTAATACATGAAAAATCTTAAAATGAGAATAGAAGTTTGGAGCGATGTGATTTGCCCTTTTTGCTACATAGGGAAAAGAAATTTTGAAACGGCACTTGAAAAATTTTCTCAAAAAAATAATATTGAATTAATCTGGCGTTGTTTTCAGCTTGATCCCGATGTGGTAAATAATGAGAGGCTTTCAACCGCGGAGTATCTTTCAAGAAAAAAAAACATGGCTCCTTCTCAGGTGGCACAGTTGCTTGCTAATGTATCCTCTATGGCCCAAAAGGCAGGACTTCATTTTGAAATGAAGAAAGCTATCATAGCTAACTCTTTTGATGCGCATCGTCTTTCTCACCTGGCCGCTAAATATAATAAACAAACACTTTTAGAAGAGTTATTGTTTAAGGCTCACTTCACAGATGGAAAAAATATTGGTGAATTTGAAACTCTTATTTCCATAGCTGAGGAAGCGGGTTTAAACAAAAACGAAGCCGGGAATGTGATGAAAAGTAAAACCTTTGCAGAAGAGGTTCTTGCAGACATTAATGAGGCGAAGGATTTTAATATACGTGGCGTTCCTTTTTTTGTATTTGACAGGAAGTACGCAGTTTCGGGGGCACAAGCTCCGGAACATTTTCTCGAAACCCTTGAAGAGTCTTTTAAGGAATGGGAGAATAAAGATTAAAATGCAATGCTTCTATAAACACTGCGGACCTTCTCTTTTTCGTAAATTTGTTAAGGTGAAAAAATTTGAATGATAATAATGTGACTTATTTACAAAATGACTAAAAAAGATAAAATAAAAAATTTTGATCCGAATGGAATAGGGCAACTTAACGACGGGATGTTCGGCCTGCCTTTTACACTGGAAGAATGTGAAACTGTTTTAATTCCTGTTCCATGGGAAGTTACCGTGAGTTACGGCGGGGGCACGGTTAACGGCCCGAAGGCAATATTAGATGCCAGTTATCAGGTCGATCTGTACGACCCCATAGTTAAAGATGCCTGGAAACTCGGAATAGGCATGGACGAGATCAGCGAAGAGGTGCGAAAAAAAAGTAATCAATTGCGTGAGGTTGCCGAACGTTATATTGATGTTCTGGCGAATGGGGCAGACGCCAACAACGAGGATCTTAAATCAAAAGCCAATGATATAAAAACAGAATGTCTGTGGATGAATAATTGGGTTAAAACACGTTGCCTTCATTTTTTAAATCAAAATAAATTGGTTGGGTTAATTGGTGGCGATCATTCTACACCATTGGGAATGATGCAGGCACTGGGCGAGAAGTTTGGTGATTTCGCTATTTTACAAATTGATGCGCATGCTGATTTACGAAACGCATATGAAGGTTTTGAATTTTCTCACGCTTCAATTATGTTTAACGCATTAAAAATAAAAGAAGTTCAAAAATTAGTCCAGGTTGGTATAAGAGATTACTGCGAAGAAGAAATTGATTTAATAAATAACAGTAAGGGCAGAATTAAAACGTTTTTCGACAGAGATATTAAATACGCTCAATATACAGGAGATAGCTGGGATAGAATTTGTAACAGAATAATTAATGAACTTCCACAAAATGTTTATGTGAGTTTTGATATTGACGGATTGGATCCGAAACTTTGTCCGAATACAGGAACGCCCGTTGCCGGAGGATTTGAAGTGGAGCAGGTGTTGTTTTTGTTGGAGAAACTAGCCAAGAGCGGAAAAAGAATTATTGCTTTCGACCTGAATGAAGTAACTCCTTCCGAACATAATGATTGGGATGCCAATGTTGCTTCGCGCATATTATACCGTATTTGCAACCTTGTAGCTTTAAGTAATAAAAAAGCAGTGGCTCACAATGTTTAAACGGTTTTTTTCAATACTATTTATTTTATTAATGACTAATTCATTATTTTCTGTAAAGCTCAAAGCCGGCCCTTACCGTGGGGTACTGATCCTTAACGAAACAGAAAACATTGAACTGCCATTTAATTTTGATGTGGTTTATAAAAATAAAAAGCCTCTTATCATTATTAAAAATGGCGATGAGCGGATTGCAGTAGATGAAATAAAAATATCCGGCGATTCTCTTCACTTTAAAATGCCTGTATTTGACACAGAGTTCAAATGTGTTATTAAAGAAAATAATCTGGAAGGACTTTGGATAAATCATTACCGCAAAGAAAAAAACATCCTGAAATTTCGTGCCACTTTTGGTGAAACAAAACGTTTTGACTTTGTTCCCGGCAAGGCCAATCCATTCTTTGAGGGCAGATGGGAAGCCACCTTTTCTCCTAATACCGCTGACAGCTCCAAAGCCGTTGGTATATTTCACCACGTTGAACAAACAGATTATATGACGGGCACCTTCTTAACTGAAACAGGTGATTACCGTTATTTAGAAGGTATGAAGCACGGTGATAAATTGTATTTGTCTTGCTTCGATGGCAGTCACGCTTTTTTGTTTATTGGGCAGCTTCATGAAGGTTCGGTGTTAAAAGGTACTTTTTACAACGGTGCACATTTTCAGGAAAATTTTACAGCTGTTTTAAATCCTGATTTTAAACTAAGAAATGCTGATGAATTAACCTTTTCAAGTAACAAAGATGAAAAGATTAATCTTTCTTTTCCCGATCTGAATAATAAAATCATTTCACTTAACGATAAAAAATTTGAGAATAAACCCATCGTACTTCAGGTAATGGGAAGCTGGTGCCCTAACTGCATGGATGAAAGCGCGTATCTTTCAGAAGTGTATAATAGGTATCAGAAAGAAGGGCTTGAAATTGTAGCCCTTGCTTTTGAAAAAACCATAGATTTTAATAAAGCCAAACAGCAGGTCTCGCGTTTAATTTCGAGGTATCAAATAAAATACACCGTGCTGCTCTCTTTGCAAACAGGCAAGGATAAGGCTTCAGAAAGCTTAAAATTTGTAAATAAAATTATTGCCTTTCCTACTACAGTTTTTCTAAACAAAGAGCATAAGGTAGTTAAAATACTCACGGGCTTTAATGGTCCTGCCACCGGAGTAGAATATGATAAAGCCCGCGAAAATACTGAACATATAATTAAAACACTTTTAAAATAATGTTTACAGGAATTATTGAAACCCTTGCTACGGTTAATAAAATTGAAGCTGAAGGCACCAACATTCATTTTACTTTTTCTTCCGGCATAACGCATGAACTTAAAGTGGATCAAAGTGTTTCGCACAATGGCGTTTGTTTAACGGTAACAAAAATTGTTAATACCTTGTATACGGTAACAGCCATTCAGGAAACTCTGATGAAAACAAATCTCGGTGCTTTAAAACCGGGAGATGAAGTAAACCTTGAAAGATGTATGAGTGCGAACGGCAGATTTGATGGACACATTGTGCAGGGGCATGTAGATACCACTGCTCTGTGCACACAAGTAAAAGATTTAAACGGAAGTTATGAGTTCAGTTTTACCTATGATAAAAATATAAATCATATCACGGTAGAAAAAGGAAGCATAACGGTTAATGGGGTAAGCCTAACGGTTGTGAACTCAGATGTTTGCAGCTTCTCGGTTTGCATCATTCCTTATACATTTGAAAATACGAACTTTAAAAATATCATAAAGGGCAGCAAGGTTAATCTTGAATTTGATATTGTAGGTAAATACGTGGCCAAACTTATGGCCAATAGGTAATTGCATAAAATTTTTTAATTTTACATAAACTATCCTGAAGTATTTTAACATATTCTTCTTCCTGTTGTGCTATGGCGTAAGTCATTCTCAAAGCCATTACAAAGATTATTATCTTTTTCTAGGGGATACTATTAACGTAGTTGATAAAAATAATCAGAAACAAGGGCGCTGGGTATTTTTCGGCAAAGATAATAAAGGATTAAAAAACAAAGTTCTCAAACATAATCAAATCATTACTGATGGCGTATACCTGAATAATGAAAAAAACGGCTTGTGGAAATCCTATCACGGGAATACAAACAAAATTAAGAGTGAAATAATGTACGAGCGGGGTGAAATAAATGGCAAAGTAAAGCTCTATGATGAAAAAGGAAAGATTACACACGAAGGTGTAATGAAAAAAGGCGATTGGGTAGGAGATTATTTTATTTATAATCCGGCAGGCGATAAATTAAAGAAACACGCTTCAAAAGAATTAAAAAACGGATTTTTATTATTCAACGGAACTGTTTCAAAAAATGGTAAGGCTATTGAAGATGTAGATGTTTCTGTTGAAAAAAATGACATTCCTTTAACCGGGTTTAAATCTTCTGCCGATGGTCATTTTAACTTTAAGCTTGAACTTCAGAACGAATACATTATTTCCTTCAGTAAGAAAGGTTTTAATAAAAATTCCATCTTGATTAATACGCATACCGAAAATCTTTTTGACACGAGCGTTTATAAATTAACCGACTGGAAAATGCCGATGACAGATAATTTCGCCGCTTCGGCTACAAATGAAATATTCGGTTTTATCATTAATAAACCCTCTAATAAAATTTATTTTAATAAAAGGAAAAATGAATTTACTTCAGATGGATCGTACGAGCATTTATTAAAAAAACAGTTGAATGGCATAAGTAATTCAACCAAGTTAATTGTTGCCTCAACAATGGAGACTAATAAAAAACTCGAGATTGAAAATCTGCGAATTGAACAGGAAGCGAAGCTCAAAGAAATCGAATTACTGCAAAAAGAACAGATGCTTCAACAGGCGAGTTTAAAAGAAAAAGAGAACGAGTTGCTCGCTAAAAAACTGGAGGCTGAAAAAAAGGAAATTACTCTGGCACTGCTTGAACAGGAAAAAAAAGTAAAAGAACTTAAAATTCAGGAACAGCAAAACGAAGCCTTGCAAAAACAATTGGAGTCTGAAAAAAGGGGACGCCAGATAGAACAGTTAAATGCGTTGGCCAATAAGCAGGAGCTGGATGCTTATACACAAAAAAAGTTACTCACTGAAGCGCAGGTAAAAATTCGTAATGATAAGTTACGTGAAGAGATGAACGCCAAAGAACTGGATCTGGCCAATAAAGAAAAGGACGTTAAGGAAGCGGAACTTGAAGCCAAACAAAAATCGTTTAACATTGTTTTGATTGGATTATGCATTGTAGCCTGCATGATGTTTTTCCTTTACAGAAACATTACTCAGAAAAAGAAAGCCAATGAGCTGCTGGCCCGTCAAAAGCTGGAGATGGAAAATCAAAAGCATGAGATTGAAGAAAAGAGTAAGATCATTGAAGAAAAAAATGAAGAAACTCACCAGAGTATTTTGTATGCAAAACGTATTCAGCACGCCATTTTACCGCCACCTTCCGAAATAGATCCTTATTTAAAAGATTATTTTATTTTATACAAATCAAAAGACATTGTAAGCGGCGATTTTTATTTCTTTTCAAGTAAATATGCAGCCGATCAAAACCGCATCATCATAGCGGCTGCAGATTGTACCGGGCATGGTGTTCCCGGGGCATTTATGAGCATGATCGGTAATGAAAAACTTAAAGATGCTGTAGATATTAGTCACAGCCCTGGTAAAATCATTGAAGAATTAAACGTAGGCTTAAAGGGTGCCTTACGTCAGAGTGGCGAAACAGGTACGCGTGATGGAATGGATATTTCCATTTTAACCTTGCCTGCCGATTATGATTCGCTATCGGCCATTCAGGTTGAGTTTGCCGGGGCCAACAGACCTTTATGGGCCATTAAACATAACTCAAAAGAGATATCAGAATACAAGGCAACCAAACATGCTGTGGGAGGGTTTACCTCCGATGATCAGGCGTTTGTCTTACATCAGCTTCAATTTGAAAAGAAAGACACCTTGTATTTGTTTTCTGATGGATATGCCGATCAGTTTGGTGGTAACCATGCCAAAAAAATGATGACAAAACGTTTTAAAGATATTCTCATTGAAATTAATCCTATGAGTATGCCGGAGCAAAAACAATACCTTGCCGATTATTTCGAAACATGGAAAGGCAACAACGAACAAGTTGATGACATTCTTGTGATTGGTATACGGTTGTAATCCGTTATCCCATTTTTAAAGTAAGATCAACCAGCCGGTTGCTATAGCCCCATTCGTTGTCATACCATCCAATAACTTTTACAAGGTTGCCCACAACACTTGTAAATTCTGAATCATAAAGAACGCTGTGCGGATTTCCAATAACATCTACACTTACTATCGGATCTTCGGTGTATTGCAAAATCCCTTTTAAGGTTGTTTGTGAAGCTTCTTTAAAAGCAGTATTAATTTGTTCTACCGACGGAATTTTTGTGAGCACGCAGGTAATGTCGGTTAAAGAACCATCAGCAACCGGAACGCGCATGCCGCAGCCGCCGATTTTTCCTTCAAGGTCAGGAAATATTTTTGTAATGGCCTTAGCTGCGCCGGTGGATGTTGGAATAATACTTAATGCAGCAGCCCGGGCCCTTCGTAAATCTTTATGCGGCGCATCATGAATGCGTTGATCATTCGTGTAGGAGTGAACGGTAGTGATGTAGGCTTCTTCGATACCAAATTGTTTTAGTACAGCAAGCATGGGAGCCGCGCAATTAGTTGTGCAGCTTGCGTTTGAAACAATAACATCTTGTTTTGTAAGAACCGAATCATTAACACCCAGAACAAGGGTTTTTATATCATCGTCTTTAGCAGGAGCGGATAGAATTACTTTTTTTGCGCCGGCGGCTAAATGCTTTTTAGCGCTTTCAGTATCTAAAAATAAGCCTGTACTTTCAATAACAACATCTATACCGTGTTCTTTCCAGGGCAGTTGCGAAGGATCTTTTGATGAAACAATTTTTATTTTCTTCCCGTTAACAAGTATGTCTTTTCCTTCAATTTTAATTTCTCCGTTAAAGGCCCGGTGTACCGAATCGTACTTTAACAGATGAGCCAGCGTTTCAGTGTCGGTTACATCGTTAATGGCCACAATTTCTATTTGCGGATGGTTAATGGCGTTCCTGAAATAAATTCGTCCTATTCTTCCGAAACCATTTATAGCTACTTTAATTTTGTTCATGTTAATTTATTTTTTTGGTTTGGGATCAAATGATGTTTTGGCATTGGTTACCATATTATAAGTAAACCACTGATCGCCGTTTTTAATTAGTACTTCATCATTTTGCCTGAGTTGAAGCTCCTGCCCGTAAATAATTTTTTCTTCTTTTGTATCGTTATTATAAATAATATAATATTCCTTTGGCTCAAAAATTTTATGAATTATGAATTTTGGAGTCGCCATATCCACATGTCGCCTATAACCCGCTAACTTCTTACCAGTGTAATTGTATACATCATCTTCTCTGTTTATCCCTATTCCTGCACTGCAGGCGATTATCAGCGAATCATGAGTATTGAATTTAATGTTGGAGTATAAAAAAGGAATAATCGTTTTTTCTTGTAAATCAATAAGCCCCTTTAATATCACATTCCCTTCATTTTTAATTTCCGGCATAATAAATCCGGGTTCGCTTGTAAAATATATTTCGGAATAATCTTTATACGTAACCTGTTTAAAATCTTTTGTAACCAGATATTTCCGATTTTTAACCGTGGCAACGATATACTTTGAGTCTTCCTGGTACTGGTTTACTGCCTGAGATGTTAGTGAAAAAATACTGCAGGCTGTGTCCGACCCTTCTGGTATAATCATCAGGCGTTTTCCCTGTCTGTTTAAGTAATTACAAAAATAGGTTGTACCCATCACTTTAATAAACTTGTTGGCAGAGGGCCTGTTCCCTTTGTTACAGACCATACACACCTTTCCCCATTCATCGAAATTAAAAGCGGTATCATAAACAGGTTTAATGATTACTTTTTCATTTTCTTTGATGCCCCATTTATTTAATTCCTTAAAAGGCAGGGTTTGACAATGACTCAGATAAGAATAAAAAAAAGCGACAAGGCATATTAACTTTTTCAGAAAACTACCTTTGAAAAAGATGGGCGCAGTCACAATTAATCTTTAACAATTCTGTACACTGCGTGTTGGTTATTGTTTGTAATACTGATAAAGTAAACCCCTGAACTTAGATTAGATAAATTTAAATTATCGCGAAGCTCAGTTTTATTTGTATAAACCGCTGTGAATACAGTTTTTCCTAATACGTCAACCACTTTTAGTGTTGTTAATGCCGAAGGCAGCAAATTAGCAGCAGCAATGTGAACTTCATTATTAAAAGGGTTTGGCCAAACTGTGAGGCCAACAGGATTGTTTTGTGATACCTGGTTAATGCCAACTGCCGTAGAAATTGTAAAATTACTGTTACTGATATCGTAAAAAACATTTCCTTTCGCCTCTACTTTTATTCTGCAGGTGCTAACCGTTGCGCTCAATGAAGGGGCAGTATACAACTCCGTTCCATCATTTGGTGTTGAATTGGATATAACGCTGTATGTTAAGCCACCGTCAAGTGAAATCGACAACATTACAGTATCGCAGCTAACAGGTGCCTGATCGGTGCCGTTAACATTCCATGTAATTGTTTGCTGTGTTCCTATTCCCCAGAAAATGCCCCCTGCACTTGGGTAGCTTAAATTAAAGGGAC
Source organism: Bacteroidota bacterium (assembly GCA_025963735.1). Taxonomy (GTDB): domain Bacteria; phylum Bacteroidota; class Bacteroidia; order B-17B0; family Aurantibacillaceae; genus Aurantibacillus. The sequence continues at coordinate 6,998 of JAOQAF010000028.1, read as the reverse complement.
CCGCGGTTCCTGAAACCGTTACCGTATTTATAGCGTAACACACGCCACCGCCACCCATTTTATTATCGCGGGCAGTTAAACGAAACTTTAAGGTTTGTGCGGTTTGTGGAACAAATTCGCCTTTGGTTGTAGTATAATTTCCGGTAGCTACTACAGATGCCTTGGGAAAAGAACGGCTTGAGGAAGTAACAGGATTGTAAGAACGAAAATAAGGTTTGTTGCCCGAGTTCCAGGCGCCCGAAGCTATAGCCACTTCACTTTCTTCCCAGGAATAAGTAACTGCATCACCGTCAGGATCGGTAGCGCTTCCGGTTAAAACAAACGCAGTGTTTTTAGGAATGGTATAATTTCCTGAACCTGTAACTACCGGAGGTTGATTGCCGGTAGTAGTTGTTACCGGGCAGGAGTTACCACTTCCGCTGTTGGTATAATTTACAATTTCATCATAACTGATCGCATGAAAATAAGCAATGCTGTTCGGCGCTAAATCATCAGATCCGCAAATTCCGGCATACGCCATAATAGTAACTCCGCTGCCTGGCTCTACGGCCGTTGAAGCATTGCGGTTACCACCGCCACAATTAGAAACAACCGAATTAAAAGTGTGATTACCCCCGAACTGGTGACCCATTTCATGAGCCACGTAATCTATGTCGTACGGATCTCCTACAGGAGCGGGACTACCTGTAATTCCGCTCGCCTTTTGCCCGTTAACGCAAACAACACCAAGGCCAGCAAGCCCGCCTCCACCTGTACTGAACGTATGTCCGATATCAAAGTTGGCAGCGCCGATGGTATTGGTAATTATGGTTTGGCTTTCATTAATGAGAACACCGGCATTATTATTTCCTGAAAAAGGATCGGAAGAGGCACTGGTAAAAATTACCATGGTTTCGGTTGCCACCAATACCAGTCTTACTGCTACTTCGGTTTCATATACACCATCAACGCGGTTAACGCTGGTAACAATTTTAGCCAGGGTTTGCGCCATGGTTGGTGTGGTAGAACCGGTGGCAGCAACGGCGTATTCGCCGGTGCAGGCAAGAGCTAACCGGTAGGTGCGTAATTGTGCGCCCACGCAAATGGCAGGAACAGCACTACTTACTTTTGCTTCGCTTTCTTCTTTTTTTTTAGGTGCAGATCCTGTTCCTGAATCTTTTTTATCCAATACACCAATTTCAGGTAATTTTTGTGACGGATCTTTACTGAAATCTTTCGTATAGTATGAAATATAATCGGTAACATTTCCAACGCAGTAAGGATCTATAAAAAAGTCGCCGTTTATTGTACGTACCATCCCGTGAAACCCATTTTCATTCCAGTCTAATTTTCCGTTGGCATAAGGATCATTGATTCCCTTAATGCTAAATGTTTTGAAATCCGGAAACTGATCGGCTAATCCTTTTTCCATAATAGGGGATTCTACCACCTTAAACTGTTGAAAGGTTCCGTCAGGCAAAGGCAATGTTATGATGCAGGGGCTTTCGTTAATTTTTACATTACTTTCTAATGGAGCGCTAAATAATTTGTTTTTTAATTCAGAATCAGAAAGTTGAATCGTTAAATATTTTTGAGGAATAATCTGACGTTTACCCGACACTTTAATATTTGATTCATTCACAGGTAACCAAAAGCGGTCAACAGAGTTTTGCGAATTCATCATAAAGGCCAAAACCGTTAGAGTGATAACTAAAATTTTTTTCATAGTGTTTGTGTTTATAATCATTCAACCTGTAACTAATTACTTTAAGAATGATAAGATAAATATAACCAAATTAGTGTCTTCTATCAATACCCCACATCATTTTATTACGTAGGGTAGAGAAAAAGTGTTGTCCCTCCAGATTAACCATGTTAAACTTGAAATCTGCTTTTTTAACGGTGAGTTTTATATCGGCGGAAACCTGTGCGCTTCGGGAATCAAGGGAAATATTAAAGCTGTCGCTTCTTCCCATAATTTTAAAACTTATTTGTTTGTTATTTGAAATGATAATAGGTCTTACGTTTAAATTATGTGGAGCGATAGGGGTGATAATAAGATTTTCGGAATCGGGAATCATAATGGGTCCGCCGCAACTTAACGAATAGGCTGTAGAACCTGTGGGGGTAGAAACAATGAGGCCATCGGCAAAATAAGAATTTAAAAAAACGCCATCAATGTAAGTGTCAATGCTTATCATGGCGCTGCTGTCTTTTTTATGAATGGTAAATTCATTCAGTGCATAATTAACACCGTTAAAACAATCTTCGCACCCCGATATTTCTATCAATTCGCGTTTATCCAGCGTGAAACGTTCTTCCACAAGTTGAATAAGCGCTTCGTTTAATTCTGTTTTATTTACAGAGGCCAGAAAGCCTAACCGACCTGTGTTTACGCCGAGTACCGGAATACCTGTTTTGCGGATAAGTGCCAGGGTTTCAAGCATGGTTCCATCTCCGCCAAGCGACAAAACATAATCTGCTTTTGATATAAGTTCCTCCGAAGTAGCATAAGTAGTAAGGGATAATTGAAAATCGTACGTTTCTTTTAAATACTCGTAAAACGGACCGTAAACGATAAGATTAATTTTGCTGTTCTTTAAAAAATCATGAATCTGCTCAATGTATTTTGGGTCGTTTTCTTTTGTTGAGCGTGCGTAAACTGCAATAGTCATATTAAATGTAAAACAATTACTATTTCAAAGATAACCTTTAAATTGTATAAGCACGAAATTAAATTTTTGGGTTAGGGGGTTATTTTACATCTTTAAGTTCTTATTTATTATAGTTAATATCGCCCATGCTCGAAAGCCCTTTACATGAACATCATTTATTACGATATGTGGTTGAAGAGCTGGATGAACCCTTTCAGAATTTTGAGCGCACGGCCGTAATCAGCTTTTTTGATGAGAATAATAAAAAAGTTTCGGTACATAAATATGGCATTTTGCATGTAGCCGACATCTATAAAAAAATAGAGGCAGGAGAAGCCATCAATCTTAATCATTCATACGTTAAAAATTTTTCATTAACTGAATATCGAACCGGTAAAGGGTTAGATGACCATGTTCAGATTCAATTAAAAAACTTCAGCGCAAAAAAAGCATTCTTTGATTGTGATATTAGTAATGATTTTAGTTATGCGGATTTTAACGGAAATAAAATAACTTTTGAGTCAACTATATTCGCAAACGGAAACACCAATTTTTTGAGTGCCAATTTTAATCACTGCGATGTTACTTTTAAAAAGGCCAAGTTCGGAAGCGGCAGTACCAGTTTTAAATCGGTAAAATTTGGCGACGGAGTTATAACTTTTAATGCCGCTAATTTTGGAACAGGAAATTTAAGCTTTGTTGATGCTGATTTCAGCAATGGTAATGTGGATTTTAAGAATACTTATTTTGGTGACGGACATGTGGATTTTAAATTCGCGCGTTTTGCCACCGGTGATATTAGTTTTGAAAAAGCAAGTTTTGGAAAAGGAAAAAAGGATTTTAAAAATGTTGAATTTGGAGGTGGCAAGATAGACTTCCGCCGTGTTTTATTTAACGATGGCGACGTGTCTTTTGAGGGAGTTGAGTTTGGAAACGGGAAAGTAAGCTTTAGAAGCAGTGTGTTTGGCCATGGTCATAAATCGTTTCATATTGCCGACTTTGCTCATGGTGACGCTCAGTTTGATTATACTGACTTTGGTTCAGGTGAAATAACTTTTAATAAAGCTACCGTTGCATCCATATCGTTTAATGGCTGCCACCTGAACTGTTATACTGATCTGCGGTTTGGGCAATGCAATTTAATTGACTTAAGTAATACTGTTATCCGCGATATTCTTGATGTGAAACCTGAAACCGAAAAGGTGATCATAAAGGAAATGAACCTGGTTGGCATGCGCATTCTGGGTAGAATATTTATAGATTGGAGAGGAAATGACGTGTATGACCTTATTTATAATCAAAAAAAAACTTCCTTATTTCAGAAGGCAGAGCAGTTTAGGATTTTAAAAGAAAATTTTAGAAATAACGGGCAGTATGATGATGAGGATGAATCGTATGTAGAGTTTAAGCGCTGTGAAGCCCGCGCCAGATTAAAGGAAGATCCGCGGTTAACAAAAACAAATGTTGTTAAAGCCACACTCAGCTATTATTTTCAGAAATACATGTTTGATTACGTGGGACGTTATGCCACCGCCCCTACCAGGGTGTTAATGAATGTAGTGGTTACTGTTATTGTTTACGGGTTACTGTATTTTTTCTTTACGAATTTTTTACCACAGTTCGGAACCGTTGTAACAACGCTTCCCGAAGAACTAAATCAATCCGGATCTTTTTTAAATTGCATGTATTACAGTGCCATTACTTTTTTTACGATTGGCTATGGCGATTACTTTGCAGGAGGTTATTTAAAGTTAATAGCTGTAATGGAAGGATTTTCAGGAGTTTTTTTAATGAGCTATTTTACAGTAGCTTTTGTAAGAAAAATTCTTAGGTAATTGGCACGAATTTAGTTGTCGCAGGGGTGAATGCCCCTGAGGAAAGGTTTCTACGATTTTGTGGTTTTAGATGTGTGATATACTTTTTCAGTATATATTTGTTCTTCAAAACCAAAAAATAAAACCATGAAAAAATTAATGTCAATCGCGGCAACCTTAGTAGTAACTTCTCTTTCTTTGAACGCGCAAGAGCCTAAAAAAGAAATGAAGCATGACGCTAAAGAAGCTAAACATGAAGTAAAGCATGAGGCTAAAGAAGCAAAGCGCGAAGTAAAAGAAGATGCTAATGAAAAACACCATGATATAAAACGTCATGAGAAATCCGAAACTCATAAAATCGAGAAAAAAGAGAAGGAAGACATCAATAAAATTGAGAAGAAGGAAGACAACATGAAAAACCCTAAATAATTCTTAGTATTTTTTCATTCAATAAAAAAGGAGCCGAAGCTCCTTTTCTTATTTTTAATACCCGTATAAAAGTGTCAACTATTGTTTAATTATAGTAAATCATTTGCTAAGTTAGCCAGTTCACTGCGTTCTCCTTTTTCAAGAGTAATATGCGCGTACAACGGCTGTCCTTTTACTTTTTCTATGAGGTAGCTTAAACCGTTACTTTGCGCGTCGAGATAAGGCGTGTCAATTTGATGAATATCGCCTGTAAAAATAATTTTTGTATTTTCTCCGGCACGGGTAATAATTGTTTTTACTTCGTGTGGCGTAAGATTCTGAGCTTCGTCAACAATAAAAAACACGTTACTTAAGCTCCTTCCGCGGATGTACGCTAGCGGGCACACAACCAGTTTTTGCGATTCTACCATTTCGTTTAGCTGCTTATGCTCTTTATCTTTTTCGGTGAACAAGCTGCGGATGTATTTTAAATTATCCCACAAAGGCTCCATGTAAGGATTGAGTTTGCTGTTCACGTCTCCGGGCAGATATCCAATGTCTTTATTACTTAAGGGAACAATAGGGCGGGCGAGGTAAATCTGATGGTAATTACGTCTTAATTCCAAAGCGCCTGCAAGGGATAATAATGTTTTTCCTGTTCCCGCAACACCCTGTATGGATACAAGTTTAATATCTGTATTCATGATGGCATCCAATGCGAAAGCCTGTTCGGCATTTTTTGGAATAACTCCAAAAGCAGAAGTTTTTATTACCCGGCGCAAGGTGTCGTCTTCCTGATTGTAGCGCGACAACACGCTTTGCGAACCATTTTTTAAAATGTAATAATGATTTGGAAGTGATTTGGTTTTTTTAAGTACATCCGTGGCCTTACATTGTCCCTGATTATAAATGGAGGTAATACATTCATTGGTTGCTTTTTCAAGTTCGGTGTGGCCCGCATACAACTCATCGGTAGTTAAGATCTTGCCGGTTTCATAATCTTCGGCTTGCAAATTAAGACTCTTGGCCTTAATGCGAAGATTAATATCCTTGGTAACGAGTATTACTTTTCTGTGCGGATTATTTTCGGCTACGAATAAGGCCGTGTTTAAGATGCGATGATCGGCTTTCCTTTCATCAAATATTTTTTCAGCATTTACGGTACTTGAAGTATGCATTTCAATTTTAAACTTGCCGCGGGTGTTACCGCTGATAGGGGTCCAGTCCTGGAGACTGTTTTTTCCGCTGAGGTTATCTACAAATCGGGTAAATTCCCGGGCTGCATAATTTTTGGTATCGTTTCCTTTTTTAAAATTATCAAGCTCTTCAAGCACGGTAATAGGAATTACCACATCATGTTCGGCAAAGTTTTTTATTGCAGTATGATCGTAAATAATTACAGATGTATCGAGTACAAAAATCTTTTTACCGTTTACAGGTATGGGTTTTTTCTTATTAGGTTTAGCGGGCATACTGAAGGATTAATAAATAGTGTGTGGTAAAACTATAAATACCATAGTTTTTATGAGAGAAGTTTGTAAATTGATTTGAACAAAGGGTTGTTTATTGTAGTAACTTTTTAAACAGAAAAGTAAGAAATTAAAATTGAAAGTTTGCTCTGCAAACCCCATTTTCCCTGTGTTAGATAAACAAAAGCCACTTGTCTATAAAATAGGATAATCCATATCTATAAAAGTTAAGTATATCATTTAATCTTTTCATTTTGTCTAAATTTTACTTTTGAGATGCTTTTTGGCTTGCCACGAAAAAGCCTTTTTTGGTAACTTGTAGTATCTCAGAGTGACTCCCCCACACTATCTGAATAAGGGCTGATAAGGCTCGATTTGGTCATCTAATTTAATTTTTTTGTTATGAAAAGAACGTTAAATTTATTTGGTGTTTTAATAGTGCTATTCTCATTTGGAAAAGCGAATACTTACACCTGTCATTTGCAAAAAAGCAGATCCTGTCAATCTCCACGCCTCCCTGAAATCAACAGGCCTATTAATTTAACTTCCTTTAAATTACAGCTTTTACAGGGCGATACCTTGGATATTATTATCGGAATAAAAAGCAGCGATGTTGCAGCACTCCAAAACGTACACAACAAAATTTCTTTGTTAAGTAATCTTAAGGTTATATG
>JAOQAF010000025.1 GCA_025963735.1 Bacteroidota bacterium | reverse complement strand
CGATGACGCAAGTTTCACCGTAAATGGCAATACTGTTGCCTTTAAATTAAAATAGCGGTTTATGGGCAAACCATTAATGGTTGATGTTTTTGATATTTATGATAAAATGGAGCGGAATAATATTCTGCTCTCATTTAAAGGCGAGATCACTTCTGATCTGTTAACTTCCATACTCCAGATAATGGAGAACAAGATGGATAACATGCAGGAGGAACCTAAAATGAAAAAAAAGGTATACAACGTTTTGGTTGAATGCCTTCAGAATCTTTATCATCATCTTGATGATTGCGCCGATGCCGAAGGTGGCGATAAAGTCAGATCCGCAATTTTCATGATTGGCAAGCTGGAGACAAAATATTCTATTTTTACCGGAAACTATATTTTAAACGAAAATATTCATGGTCTTAAAAGCCGGTTGGATGAGGTAAACTCCCTTACAAAGGAAGAACTGAAAGAATATTATAAAAAAGTACTTAATAATGGCGAAATGTCATTAAAGGGTGGAGGCGGTTTGGGGATGATAGATATTGCCCGAAAAACAGGTGAAAAATTAGAATATAATTTTTTGGAAATTGACAATAAAGTTTCTTTCTTTACATTAAATATAAAAGTTTCACAACAACAATAAAGTTCAACACTAAAACTAAAAAATACAATTATGGACAAATACGCAATTGAAGGCACGCCAAAAACACCAAGTATAAGTTTTGATTTAAATGGCGGAGTATTAGAAATAAAAGGTCGTTCTATACCTGAAAATTCTATCGAGTTTTATAAGCCTTTAGTAGATGCTCTGGATAAATATACTTCAGCTGTAAAGCCTGCCACTACTGTAAATGTTCAATTAGAGTATTTTAATACCTCTTCATCTAAATGTATTTTAGATGTGTTCAAAAAACTGGAAGGCATCCATAAAGGCGGTAGTGCCGTTACTATTAACTGGCATTATGAAGAAGATGATGAAGATATGCTTGAGGCTGGAGAAGACTACCAGGCAATCATCAATGTGCCATTCAAAATGGTTATGGTTAACGAATAAAAACAAATCATTTTTATATTATACCCTCTGCATTTGCAGGGGGTTTTTTATTATATTTGCACCCTAAAATTTACACACCATGTCATCTAAAATTGTTGAGTTATTAGGCGCCCAGGCCGACAGTTTATTGAACCACACCTGTAAAACAATCTCAAAAGAAAATATACACTTACCTGGTAATGACTTTATTGACAGGGTATTTGCGCCGTCTAACCGTAGCCCTCAGGTTTTAAGAAGCCTGCACCAGTTATACAATACCGGTCGCTTAGCCGGAACAGGTTACATGAGTATTTTACCGGTAGACCAGGGGATTGAACATAGCGCGGGGGCAAGTTTCGCGCCAAATCCAATGTATTTTGACAGTGAAAATATCGTTAAACTGGCTTTAGAAGGTGGTTGTAACGCGGTGGCATCAACTTATGGCGTGCTTGGCTCCATAGCAAGAAAGTATGCCCATAAAATTCCTTTTATAGTAAAGATCAATCATAACGAAATCCTCAGTTATCCTAACAAGTTCGATCAGATCATGTATGGAAGCGTAGAAGATGCCTGGAACATGGGTGCCGTTGCAGTGGGTGCCACAATTTATTTTGGTTCTCCAGAAAGCGGAAGACAAATTATTGAAGTGTCGCAGGCGTTTGAAAGAGCACATGAGTTAGGAATGGCAACCATTTTATGGTGTTATACCCGTAACAACGCGTTTAAAAAAGATGGGGTTGATTATCATACAGCTGCCGATCTTTCTTCTCAGGCAAATCATTTAGGGGTAACCATTCAGGCTGATATAATCAAACAAAAACTTTCCGATAAAAACGGCGGGTATACCGCAATTGGCCATGGAAAAACACACCCGAAAGTTTACTCCGAATTAACTACCGATCATCCGATAGATCTTTGTCGTTACCAGGTTGCAAACTGTTACATGGGCCGCAATGGATTAATTAACAGTGGTGGCGAAAGTAAAGGCGCAAGCGATCTTTCAGAAGCCGTTGCAACAGCGGTTATTAATAAGCGTGCAGGCGGACAAGGTTTAATAAGCGGGCGTAAAGCTTTTCAGAAACCATTAAAGGACGGTGTAGCTTTGCTTAATACCATTCAGGATGTTTATCTTGATAAAACAATTACAATCGCATAACTAGTTGGTAGTTTTTAATGTTGAATTATAAAATATTAAAAACTAAAAACTTCTTAACTAATAACTAAACATAATGGGTTGGTTCAAAAGATTAAAAGAAGGAATTACAACTTCCACAAAAGAAAAAAAAGAAACACCGGAAGGCTTGTGGTACAAATGTCCTTCATGTAAAAAAATACATACTTCCCAGGATCATTCAAGTAACCAATATGTTTGCTCGGAATGTGGTTATCATGAACGTATTGGCAGTAAGGAATACTTTGAAATTATTTTTGATAATAATCAGTTTACCGAGTTGAACGAAAACCTTGTAAGTGGCGATCCGCTTAACTTTGAGGATACTAAATTATATACCGACCGTTTAACCGACACCATTAAGAAAACAGGCTTAAAAGACGCGTTAAGAACAGGCTTTGGCAAGGTACACTCTCATGACCTGGTGGTGTGCTGCATGGATTTTACTTTCATTGGTGGTAGTATGGGTAGCGTGGTTGGCGAAAAAATAGCCCGCGCCATTGATTTTTGTATAAAAACCAGAACTCCTTTGCTTGTAATATCAAAAAGCGGCGGAGCCCGTATGATGGAAGCGGCTTTTAGTTTAATGCAAATGGCAAAAACTTCTGCTAAACTCAGTCAGCTGGCTCAGCATCAAATTCCTTATCTTTCATTATTAACCGATCCAACCACCGGTGGTGTTACTGCGAGCTATGCTATGCTGGGCGATCTTAATATTTCTGAACCTGGCTCTCTTATTGGTTTCGCCGGCCCAAGGGTGGTTAAAGAAACTATAGGCAAAGATCTTCCTAAAGGATTTCAAACCGCCGAATTTGTTCTTGAACATGGTTTTTTAGATAAAATTATCCCGCGAACAGAATTGAAAGAAAAACTTGGTAGCCTGCTTAAAATGTTCAAGAGCTAGACTTACTCATTTAAACGCGTTTTTAAGTAAAAAGCGCCTCTTTTTACCAACCTTTTCCTAACTTTAAACGTATTAAATGCAGGGGATTTCCCATTTTAATATGAATATTCAGCCACAATTAATTGCTTTGTGTATCCGTCGCGACCGAAAGGCTGAATATGAACTATATAAAAATACTTACAGTTATCTTATGAGTATTTGTTTGAGGTACACCAGGGACAGAGATAATGCCTCTGAAATTCTTAATGTGGGTTTCATGAAAATTCTTTCTAATCTCGAAAAATACAATCTTGCTATTCCTTTTAAAGTATGGATCCGTAAAATTATGGTGAACACTCTTATTGATGAATATCGTAAGAATAAAAGAGAAAAAGAAAGAGTAATGTATGTGGAGGAATATTATGACTCTGCAAGTTATTCTGAAGCAAATGAAGCAATAAGTAAATTCGACTGCAAACAAATTTATGATCTTATTAATCAACTACCCGAAGCAACCAAACAGGTATTTAATTTATTTGTAATTGATGGTTATGCCCACAAGGAAATTGCCGATATGCTCGGCATCAGCGAAGGTACATCGAAGTGGCACATGAATGCCGCCCGACAAAAACTAAAACAACAAATAGACCGGAAAATATTAATTGCCAATTAAAGTACAATGAAACCCGAAAGAGAATTTGATAAAATTATAAAACAAAAAATTGATGAGTCGGAAGGAGCTTTTCCTTTTGATGAAAATAATTGGCAAAAGGCAAGTAAATTAATGGATGCTGAACGAGGCGCAGTTTCTCGCTATTCAAACAAACGTTTTCTTTTGTTAGGTGCCCTGGCATTTCTACTCGGTTCGGTGGGCTTTTTTAGTTACAAGTTATTGAATCCTCCCGTTACTGGTATTACAGTGATTAAAGAAGATGTTCCGACTCAAAAGCTGGCAGATCAACTTACAGGTGTTCATTCTTCCGGAATTGCGAAAGGTGAAAGCAAAATAAGTTTAAGCGCAAACGAAAATAAAGCCGGCTCAATTAATAATTCTGATAAAACCCAAGTGGCTAAAAACGATGAGATCGAAAATTCATCCAATACCACAGTAATACTTTCAGAACAAGTAAATAAAGATCACTCTTCTCTCAGTAGTTCAAACAAAAAATTCAATCACGTTACAGGTGCTAAGGGCGTGAAAAACAATTCAGGCAATACAAATCAAATAACATCAACTTTAAATTCAGGCAAAAGCGAGGTTAATTCCGGGGCGGCATTTTCTTCGGATAATACAGAAAACAATACTGTAACCGCAGGTTCTAACATGTATGAAAATCTTTTTTTAAACACCAGGGTTTCAGTATTACCTAAGCATCCGATAGACGATGAAATTAAAACCACGGCTTATGATTTCATTCGTATTTATGATGAAGATTATTATAAGTCTAAAAGAAGAAAAACGTTTTATCTCGATGCAGAAGCCGGTCTTGCTTACATGGCCGGGTGGACTGCCCCGCACGGAAAAGATGCTGATGGCTTTAATGGCTATGCCGGTTTAAATTTTGGTTTTCACATCAAAAATAAAATCAGCGCTTCCGTTGGTGCACAGGTTTACAACATCAGTCACATTCGTCAACCCTTTTATACCGGTTCAAATCTTAATTATGATTTTGGTTCTAATGGTACTTATACTACGGTTGTAACTAATTCATTATTATATTTTGCAATACCTTTAAAAATTAATTACGCTTTAAACAAGCGTAACATTATTGGTGCGGGAATAAATGCAGGATTTTTATTTAACGGAAACAATACCGTTGAAACTTATAATATTTCTGACGCGGTTAAATCCAATATCCTCAAAACGCGCACTACAGGTTATTATGAAGGCACCAATACAATCAATATCATGTTAAGCGCATTTTACAGCAGGGCCGTTACAAGGCGAATAAAACTGAATGCTGAACTACAGTATGGCATTAGCGATACTTATAAAAATACGGAGACCAATCGCTTACAGGAAAAAAATATGGGTATCAGGTTAGGACTTCAATACACTTTGTTTGATAAATAAAAAATGAAAAAAACTGTTCCGTATATCTTGGTAATCATTACTCTGTTTTTTTTAGGATGTAAAAAAAATCATCTTCCTCCTACGGATTCCTCTGAACCCGTTTTTTATATTAAGGGGGATATTAATGGTGTTCCTGTTATTCTGCAGGCCGGCGTTAACAATTATTTCATGTATTCAAGTCATTACCAGGATATAAATAACGTGTATGTTTACAAAGGAGAATTAAAACAAAGTACATGCAACGGCCAGTGTAATTACGGAATTACTATTTTAATTAACGATAATAAAGTTTCTCAGCCAAACGCGCTTATGAAGCCCGACAGCGGACTATACAAGGGCAGGTACCAGTTTAACGACGGTACCCTTGAGCCTGTAGCTTATACCGGGATGTTTACGCCCTTAACCAGCAATGCCAATACCACATATACCTGGACTTACAGCGACGGAATGATACAAAATACCCCTCAGGGGGGAAGAACTTTTAATGCGAATAAAACGTACTCGGTTTGCTTAACAATGAACAATAACGGCTGTATACAATCGCATACCAATGAATTCAGGGTAGGCAATCCTTTGCAGACAAATGTTTCTGCTATGTGCAACTGGTCGGTAACACCAACCACTTATAGTTTTTATTCTTATTCCCCTTCGGGTTTATCATATCAGTGGGACTTTGGAGATAATTCTCCCGTTTCTACTTCTGTTAATCCAACTCACGCATATCCTTATACTAATAAATATTATACTGCCCGTTTAAGATTAACTAATAATAATAACGATACCTGTTATTCTTATTATCAGGTTCCTGTTTCTGTTGGTAACCCTGTTTGTCATGCTAATTACAATAGTTCCTTTTCTCCGGTTGCCAATACAAAAGCGTTATCTGCCATTTCTGTTCTGGTAACAGATCCCTCCGGAAATTTATATTCTTCCCAGGGCATCAACCAATCAACGGGTAGTTCTGTTGAAATTATTTCGGTAGAAGATTATAAAAACAATGAGCAGAATGAACGTACAAAAAAAGTAAAAATCAGGTTCAGCTGCGATCTGAAAAACGGAACAGACAGTCTTAAAATTACTAACGGCGAAGCAGTTATAGCGGTTTCCTACAGGTAATAAAATTTCATTTTTTAAAGTATAAAAAAGTATTATAACGTTTTCATATTCTTTAACCAGCCTGTAATGCTGTAGCGGTTAATGTTGCTGAGCAATACTTCGTGTTCATAATGACTTTCAAACAGCACCAGAGTGCCGGCCACTGGCGCAACGGTTATTGTTTTGGTATCCATATATAATTTCAACTCTCCGCCGTCACCTTGTTTCCAATTATTATTGAGGTAAAGAATTACTGAAATTTTCCTGTCGCTGTCGCTGTTAAAAATATCTTTATGCCGTTTATAAAAGGTGCCCGGTTCATATTTGGCGAAATGAAATTCTGAGGCATTGAGTCCCAGATAACATCGCCTGTTCAGTGCTTGCTGAACATCTTCCATAACCTTAAAGAATAAAGAGTCTATTTTGGGGTTTGTTCCCTTATCTATCCATGAAATTTTATCGCTCCGGGTTTCCGCGTTTTTTGTAAACGAATTTTCTTTTCCTGTTCCGGCATCGATTAAAGTTGTTTTATCCCTGAATATTTCAAGGAAAACACTAACCGTGGCTTCATCGAAAAAATTATTAATAACCGAATACCCGTTCGCGTAAATAGCTTCAGTTATTTCATCGATTTTTAAATTCATATGATAAATGTATAAAGAACATTTATCTTTGCAGCTTCATGCGTGCTTTATTTAAAGATATCCACACTAAAGAAACCGTTCACCTGGCATGGCCGCTTGTTATTACGCAGGTAGGGCATATTATTACGGGTATGGTTGATAATATATTTCTGGGCCGTATTGGGCCTACTGAACAGGCTGCGGGTATTTTGTCCAATAATCTGTATGTGCTTGTTTTGGTTTTTGGCATTGGCGTAAGTTATGCTTCTACGCCACTGGTAGCAGGGGCTCATGAAAAAAATGACGCGTTGAAAAAAGCCTCCCTTTTTAAAAATTCACTGTTCATGAATTTATTTATCGCGGGTTTTTGTTTTTTAATTTTGTTTACAAGTTCAGGAGCGTTAAAATATATGCGACAGCCTTCAGAGGTTATTGATTTAGCGCTGCCTTTTTACGATGTGCTTATTTTTTCAATCATTCCGGTGTCGTTATTTTTTACCTGCAAGCAATATTGTGAAGGGTTAAGTAATACCCGCACGGCGCTTGTAATCAGCGTACTCGGCAATGTACTGAACTGTCTTCTCAACTATTTTTTAATTTACGGTAAGTGCGGTTTGCCTGAGATGGGTTATATGGGTTCGGCCTGGGCAACGTTTTTAGCAAGGGTTTTTATGGGTATTATGTTTGTGGTTGTAATTTTTAAATCTTCTGCAACAAGCGAACTTGCAAAATATTATAAGCAAGTGAAAATAAACTGGGCCGAATTAAAAGAGCTTGTAAAAATAGGTATTAACTCGGGGCTGCAGTTTATTTTTGAAGTAGCCGCCTTTGTAATTGCAGGGTTAATGGCCGGCGTATTTGGAAAAGAACAGATTGACGCGCATGGCATTTCGTTGAGCCTTGCCGCTTTTACATATATGTTTGCAAGTGGCATCAGCAGCGCGGCAACTATACGCACAGGTACTTTTGCAGCTCAGAAAGACTGGCAGAGTATAAAAGATGCCGGAATGTCTTCAATAAAACTGGTAATGCTTATTATGGGTGTATTTGGTGTTTTATTTTTGCTTTTACGAACTGTGTTGCCACTTGCTTTTACCGACAACGCGGATATTATCCATCTGTCATCAAATCTGCTGATTATAGCAGCACTGTTTCAGTTGTTCGATGGTTTGCAGGTAACGGTGCTCGGTATACTTCGCGGACTTGAAGATGTAAAAATACCAACGCTTATTGTTCTTGTATGCTATTGGCTGATAGCCTTACCATTAGCTTATTATCTTGCTTTTAAGTTAAGCATGGAAACGTTAGGCGTGTGGATTGCTTTGCTTGTAAGTCTTATAATAGTGGCAGTAAGTCTTTATATGCGGTTTAAGTATATTTTAAAGAAAAATCTGGTTGGTAGTTAAGAATTTCGAATAGAAATTTTTGCAGAAAAACAGAATGGTGTTATCTTTATTAAAACGCTTTTCAATGAAAAATATTTTTTTGTTATTCATCGGTCTTGTGAATTATTCTTTTTCACAAAACTTTCCTTATCTGAATGCTTCAACCGGAAATCCTAATTTTTTTACGGATAAGGATACCAACATGTTTATTATTCACGGCAATCGCATAGCCAAAGTGGATAAGAACTTTAATCCTGTTTGGGTAAATACATATGGTGGTTTAACATTCAAAAGAATTCTTCTTTCCAAAACAGGAAGCATGTATTTTATTGCCGCGCAAACTCCCACATCTTACCTGGTGGGAAAAATAGAGGCAAACGGAAACGCCGGCTGGATGAAAAGCACCACCTCAATTTCTGTAGCTGTTGCCGGTTCTACTATTAACAGCGCTTCATTAGAACCCGGTAATATGTTTCTTGATTCGAATAATAATTTGTTGTTTGCAACAACTACTACCGGACCAGGGAATACGGGAGTTGTGACATTGGATACCCTTGGTAACTTTGTAAAAGCCCGCACGTTTTTGGTAAGCGACTATACAAGTAATAGCGGTGGATCAGTTTTATCATGTTATGTTCTAAATGAAGCGGCTGGTATACTTAATTTAGTAACGATGGGCAATATAGTCGGCGGTGCCTTCGGTGGCATGAGAAATATTTCCTATTCAAATACCGGTGACTCTGTTGTTTCAATAGTCTCAGTTGACTTAGGAGGTGCTACAAACACCACTTCAACACATCGATATACTTTTTTTAAATCAAAGATGCGCGCTGACTTGTACTTTTTGTTTGGCGAATATGAAATATCACAACCCTCTCCTTCGGCAACGCCTTATCGTTTTGTGCTTGGAAGATTTACAATGAATTCAATGCTATGGTCAAAAGGCTGGCGATGGACTGGAGCTTTTGGGATGGGAGCGGCCGGGCTAGATGAAGATGAAAAAGGAAATATTTTCGGAGTTGTAAACACGCTTAACAGCGCTTCGTCGGCACATAGTGGCTTTGTGAAGTTCGACTCCACAGGGGCTTTTAATGGCAATTGGATAAAGTATTTCAATGGTTTTAATCCAAATAGTAATTCGTACCCTGATGACCGTGTAAATGTTATTCACTATAACCGTTATTTTTTGAATGTGGCCGGAAATGGTTATCCAACTAATCCACTTACCATTGAACCCGTTTCCGCTGCATTAACCATGAGTTGTGCTCCTTCAGTTAGTCTGGCACAGTTAACGAGTCCACTAGGTATTGGCGGTACAACTCAAAAACCAACGCAATATACTGTTACAAGTATGAGTATGGCAAATGTTACTCCAACGGTAAATCCCGTGACTAATTTTTCTGTTGTTTCCAACTTTTGTGCTACAGTAGGTTTTTTTGAAAATGAATTAAACAATGATTTATTTGTTTATCCGAATCCAACAAATGGAATTATTAAAGTGTATGGCGAACAAAATAACAGTGCTGAACTTTATGATATAAATGGTAGAATGATATCTCATTCAATGAATTTAATCAAAGAAATTCAAATGGATTTATCTAAACTCCCAGCCGGTATTTATATATTGAAGAGCGGAACAATGGTTAAGAAAATAGTTAAGGAGAATTAAGTATCAAGAAGGCTCTTATGGATTTAACTTCTCGCACAACTACTCTGACTTCCCTAAACGTTCCGCAAAAAGTCACTTTGATAAGTTTTTTCTTGAACGAAACCGAAAGGATCACTCTTAAACTATGCTTACTCTTTGACTCCAATAAGAGTGACCCAGGTCGGTGGCTGAGGCTCTCGACGCCACTTTGCCACTAACATCTCCGCTTGGGCTACAGCGAAAGGCCCACGCTTCAACTCCGCCCACGCTTCAACTCCGCTCACTCTTCGACTCCGCTCACTCTTCGACTCCGCTCAGAGTGACCTAAGTCGGTGGATCATCATAACCAACAGGTTTTTCCTAACCTAACCCAGAGTATTTATTTTCATGTCTTCGATCAGTAGTTGCACGCTGTACACACCCTTGTAATCATTTTCCTGAATTTTAAAAACAATATCCATGGGCGTTTTACGCTGAAAGAAATTAATGTAGTCTCCTTTATCATAGGCAATGGCCTGGAAACGGATATTAGGGTTTGATTTTTGAAAGAGTTCTAATTTTAAATGGTTGGTGCCAATGATCCTTCCCCAGCCTGTATCAAATACGTTACGGGCGCAAAATAAAGGCATCATGTTTTCGGGACCATGCGGCGCAAATTGCTTTAAGATGCGCACCAGTTTTTCAGTTATTTCATGAAGGTCAATTACCAGGTCAATTTCAATTTTTGGTATGAGCTGATCTTTGGTAATAGTTGAAGTAACAATGTCTTCAAATTTTATCTTAAAGGCTTCAACGTTTTCTTTTTTTAATGTTAATCCGGCCGCAAATTTATGACCGCCGAATTGTTCAAGCAGATCGCTGCATTTTTCAATGGCGCTGTAAACATCATATTCCTTAACGCTTCTGGCACTACCCGTGGCCTTGCCATCACTTTCGGTTAAAATAATAGTAGGGCGGTAATATTTTTCAATCAGGCGGGAAGCAACAATGCCAATTACTCCTTTATGCCATTTTTCATTAAATAAAACAGTTGTATTTTTCTCTGCAACTAAAAGATCATTGTCAAGTATCGCGTAAGCTTCCTGTGTTGTGCCAAGATCAAGGTCTTTGCGCTGGGTATTGGTGTCGTTAATGGCCGCGGCCAGTTCGGCGGCTTCTTCATCGTTATCGCAAATGAGTAGTTCAACAGCCTTGCGCGCATGTTCAATGCGGCCCGCGGCGTTAATCCGCGGCCCTAAACCAAATACCAGGGAGGTTATTGTGGCCGCTTGTTTTTGCTGATTAAGGTCAAGCAGCGCTTTAATACCTGGTCGGGGACTGGTATTGATAAGGGCAAGACCATAATGCGCCAGCACACGGTTTTCATCCGTGATGGGCACAATGTCGGCTGCAATACTTGCCGCAACAAGGTCGAGGTAATTATAACAGGTTTGTAAAAGGAGGTTATTGGCGATTGAAAATGCTTCAATGAGCTTAAAACCAATGCCCGCACCGCTCAATTCTTTATACGGATAATCGCAATCACTTTGTTTAGGGTCAAGAACTGCTATGGCTTCCGGTATTTTATCTCCGGGCAGATGATGGTCACAAATTATAAAATCAATGTTTTTTTTATTGGCATATTCTATTTTGTCAACGGCTTTAATACCACAGTCAAGCGCTATGATAAGAGAGAAACCGTTAGTTGCCGCATAATCAATGCCGGTAAATGAAATGCCGTAACCTTCTTTGTAACGGTCGGGGATATAATGATCTATTTGCGCAATGTGTTCTTTAAAAAAGCTATAGACAAGACTCACAGCCGTAGTTCCATCCACATCATAATCGCCGTAGATCATGACCTTTTCATTTTTTGAAATGGCGTTGTTTATTCTGTCGATGGCAATGCGCATACCCTTCATTAAAAAAGGATCGTGCAACTGAGACAGTTCTGGCCTGAAAAAAAGTTTGGAAGTCTCAAACGTATTTAAACCTCTTTGATGCAGCAAGGATGCCACTATGCGGTCTACCCCCAGCTGTTGCTGAAGTTCACTAACGGCTCCCGGACCCGGACTCTTAAATATCTTCCACTGCTTTTCCAAATTTACTATGCTATATTATGATAAACCGCTTCAATGTCATCGTCCTCCTCCATGCGTTCTATCATGGCCATTACTTCCGCTTCCTGATCGGGCGTAAGTTCTTTGGTTGTGGTTGGAACATATATTTTACTTGTTTCAATTACATTTATTTTTCGTTCTTCAAGCGCGCTTTGCATTTTACCATAATCGGTAAATGCAGTTTGAATAACGTATTGTTTATTTTCTTCGTCGTAATCTATTTCTTCAAGACCAAAATCAATGAGTTCGAGTTCAAGGTCATCTTTACTCATGCCCGGCGCTTCTACTTTAAACATGGCTTTATGTTCAAACATAAATGATACCGAACCGTTAGTGCCCATGGCTCCGTTGGCGCGGCTGAAATACATGCGCACGCTTGCCACGGTGCGCGTAGGGTTATTGGTTGTACATTCTACTAACACAGGTACACCATGAGGGGCATATCCTTCGTAAATAACTTCTTCAAAACTGGACGTGTCTTTTTCACTGGCGCGTTTAATAGCCCCTTCTACATTTACCTTTGGCATATTTACAGCCTTGGCATTTTGCATAACGGCCCGCAGCCGTGGATTGGTGTCGGGGTTAGGGCCACCATTTTTAACGGCCATCACTAATTCCCTTCCTAACTTAGTAAACGCCTTGGCCATTTTGGCATAGCGTTTAAACATGGTGGCTTTACGTGTTTCAAAAATTCTTCCCATATTAAAATAATAGAATGTCTACAAAGATAATTTTTTAAAGTTTTCGCGAAAGTGAATTAAGTAAAATGTTGTAAAATGCTATTATTTATAGCAATTACAGCCTTTCGGCTTCCTTTTTTATCCGGTCAAAAATATGCTTAAACCAATAAGTATATTTTTCGGGATGCTCTTCAAGGTCGGCTGCAAGCTCGGCCATGGATATATATTTAAACCCGCTCACTTCTGTTGGATCTGGTTTTGGAACCAAGTCACTTTTCCCAGTAAAAACATGATCGAGTTCATGCTCAATCAATCCTTTATCGAGTTTCGCTTTATAAATAAATGAAAAGGCAAATTGCAGGGGCACAGCATTAATTCCCATTTCTTCCTGTAATCGTCTTGATGCCGCATTTTCGGTGAGTTCGCCGGGTTTAGGATGACTGCAACAAGCGTTGGTCCACAATCCGCCTGAATGATATTTTGTAAGTGCTCTGCGTTGAAGCAGCATTTGATTTTTACTATTGAAAATAAAAACTGAAATGGCACGGTGAAGCTGCCCTGTTTCATGAGCTGTCAGTTTTTCACAAACGCCAATCGGCCGGTCGTTGGAATCAACTAATATGACTTTTTCGGTGGGCATGATGATTAAGCAAAGTTAAGAAAGAATGTGTGAAAGGTGATTTATAAACTCTCAATCTTTAAACTTTCAACCCAATAATTAATACATCATCAGCTTGCGATGCGTTTCCTTTCCAGTCTGCAAATGTTTTTTCTATAATTTCTTTTTGTGCCTCGCAGCTTAATTTATAAACATCGCCAAGCAAACCTTCTAACCTGTTAATATTAAATTTTTCATTGGCGGCTTCGCCGTGCTGTTCGGCATATCCATCGGTGCACAAATAAATGGCCGCGTCCTTTTCAAGTTTAATTTCGATTGAGTTATGGGTTATAGTTTGTTTAAGGTTAAAAATGCCATCAGCCGATTTTATCTGCGGATCTAACTTTGTAAGTCCTTTTTCACTCAGCGTATAAATACATTGATTAGCCGAGCAGTAAGTAAGGCTTTGTTTTTCAACATCAACAACACATACGGTAATGTCCATGCCGTCTTGCCCGGCATCATTTTTTTCTTTATTAATCAGAGTTAGCGAAAGACTATAAGAAAGTTCCGTAATAATTTGGGCAGGATCGGTAATGTTTTTATGAACTACAATGTCGTTTAGCAAAGTACTGCCCACCATGCTTAAGAATGCGCCCGGAACCCCATGGCCGGTGCAGTCGGCCACGGCTATTAAAATTTTTTGCGAACCAGGCAGCGCATAATACCAGTAAAAATCTCCAGACACGATGTCTTTTGGATTATACAGAATAAAATTTTCCGGTATTACTGCTTTCAGATTTTCATGATGCGGAAGTATTGAAGCCTGGATACGTTCGGCATAATTAATGCTATCCAGGATTTGCTTTTGTTTTTGTTCGGCAAGAGCCTTTTGCGATTCAACCTCCTGTTTTTGTTTGGAGATGAGTTCGTTGTCCTGATGCTTTTGCCTGAAAATTATAAAAATAAAAGCGGCAAGAATAAGCATTAAAACGAAAGCGATAATGAAGAGATTGCGTAATGATTTTTGTTTTGCGTGTTCTTGTTGTTGTATGGCATTATTTGCTTCTTGTTTATGGCGGGCTATAAAAGTTTTTTTATCGAACTCATTATTCATTTCCGCGCGTACGCTGTTTTGGGTGCTCTGCGTATTGGTAACGCTGTCTCTAAAATGTATGTAATGTTTGTAATATAGAAGTGATTGCGCATAATCTTTTTTTAATTCAGATAAGGTGCTTAATGTTTGATAACAATCATTTATTAATGAAGCGTCGTTAATTTGTTTGGCAAGGGTAAGAGCCTGCTCAATGCTGCTTGTGCCTTCCAGGATTTTTGCAGCTCTTTTGGTTCCGTAAGAGGAGGAAGCCTCGCCAACATAGTTTTGTGCCATGTTAAAATATACTGAAGCTTCACCGCGTTTATCATTGTAGTTTTTATAAATGGCCAAAGCTTCAAAGCAATATTGTTGTGAAAGCGAATAATTTTTAAGTTCACTGTATGTTGAACCAATATTGGCAAGAGAGTTGGCCGCAGATAAATTTTCCGAAATTTCTTTTTTTAATTTTAAGGCATTGAAAAAATGCCCGAGTGCCAGGTTATATTTTCTTTGTTTTTTATAAATAAGGCCAATATTATTATAGGCGCCTGCCAGACCTTTGATGTTAGATTTATCTGCAGGGTTTTTCTTTTGAATATTTTCCCTAACGGTTCGTACCTTGTTATAGAGTTCAAGAGCTTTGCTAAGATTACCTTGTTCTTTGTAAAGATTTCCACCATTATTGTTTGATTCGGCAATGCCAATTATATCGCCTATTTCTTCACGGATATTCAATGACTTAAAATAATTTTCAAAAGCTTTGGGAATGAGGCCCGATGTTTCGTAATAGTTTGACAGGTATTGATAAGACAGAGCAAGTTCGCGTTTAAGCGTGTAATTACCCGAATAAGAGGGATTGCCAATGAGTTTTAGGCACATTTCATTAGCGTGACTAACATAACTGTACATATTATCATTATCACTTATCCTGAAATATTGATAAGCCAGTCTATTCAGTATTTTAATTCTACTGGTATCGTCTAGTGTAAGTGAATTTTCCTTTTGATTTTTCTTAAGGCCCTTTAAAATGCTGTTTAAAGAATCGATGATCCGTACAGGCTTTTGAGTAAAGGCTGTTCGGGGATGAACTGATAAAAAAATTAGTAAAAAAATAAACCGCCTGAATCCTGCTTTCATGAATGAACATAAAAATAGCAAAAAACAACGGATAGAAGAAACGTGGGAGATTAAGCCTGTTTGGATGCTTGCTTAGCTAGGTTAGTGTTTACTAAAGCAACCAGCTGGCCCATATCAAAGGGTTTTGAAAGAATTGCTTCAGCCTTAACTTTGCTGCTGTATAAAATATCTTTATCCATGCCTGTTACCAGGATAATAGGAATGTGTTTTAAGCGGTCATTACTTTTAATGTGCTCCACTATTTCCATCCCGCCAGTAAAAGGCAGCATCACGTCGGATACAACAATATCCACATCTGATCCATCAATCACTTTAATAGAAGAAGCAAAGTCACTGGTAACAATAACGCTGTAGCCTTCCTTTTTTAAGGCGCGGGCGATTAAACTTGAGATGAAATCTTCGTCTTCTATAACCAATACTGTCTTCATAATGTAATTTTTATATGGGATGGTGTTATAATTCTATTCTATTAAAGAGAAAATCGTGCCAAAAATCTTGAAAGCGGTGTTTTTGGTTTTAGAACACTAAAATTCTTTTTAAAAAGGCATTTTAGGCTCATATTTGTTAATATTGGCTATTAATTATCCTCTTTGGTCGTAAAAGTTGAGGGTAAAAGGGGGAATTTTCACACACGGCGTAGAAAGATATGCCCATCATTTATTTATCACTTCCATGTCATCCAGGTTATGATTACCGATGGATAATGTGAAATTAAATTCAAAGATGAAAGGCATTACATCACCGAGCGATAGTTGTGAGGATTTAAATTTTTTTACCGGAATTTTATCCTCTTTAAAATTAGTTCCTTCCT
>JAOQAF010000001.1 GCA_025963735.1 Bacteroidota bacterium | reverse complement strand
GATGGGGTCCGTTTATTGCTTTAGGTAAAGAAAATTTCAGAATTCCAAAAGGCACAGAGCCGGCTTCACTGGAGTTTGCAGATATAGTGCAAATAATAGGTGGTATTGATAAATACGAACAGGTTATTGAGAATTCCAAATTCAAGGCCGGAAAGGCTAAACCAAAAAAAGGCGCAAAAAAAGCCGCAGGTAAAAAAGCTGCAACCAAAGCCCCGGAAACTGTTAAATTAAAAGTGGTAAAAAAATCCGCTTCAAAAAAAGCAAGTGTCAAAAAAGCTGCTTCAAAAAAAGCATCGCCCAAAAAAGCACCCGCCAAAAAATCGAAAAAGTAACGTAAACTTTAAAAATTAAAAATGAACGCCGGTAGAAAATTGACTGGTGTTTTTTTTTAAAGAACTTGAAGTGAATTTAGGTTTATTAACAACCTGATCTTATTTACTTATGTTAAACCAAAACCAAGTTGAGTTTCTAAAGAGTAATTTAGAGTATGAATCTTACTTTAACTACATACAAAAGTCTCTTTAAGGCTCTTTTGGTTCTTTCGTTTAGCTTCACTGTCAACAATGGAGTGTGCCAGGTTTTAAAATTGTCGGAGTTGTTAAGTTACCCTTCTTTTGAAATTGACGAAGTGGAAACTTCACTGAAAGCAAAAGGCTGGGAAAGTTATAATTATGAGGTTGTTACCGACAGTAATCTCATTAAAAAAACCTGGGTAATTAATAATAAATACAACGATCTTAAATCTTATTTTCAGTATTATGAATTTACTAAGAACAAACTTGAAAATTATATTTCATATCAGTTTTCTGAGCGTAAAGCATTTAATGATTATCAGGTAGAATTAAAAAAAATGGGATATAAAGATCTTTTGGAAAAATACAAAAAGAAGAAAAAGAAAAAAGGTGACCCTAATATATATAAAGAAAGAAATGAGTTATACTTTTCTGAAAGAAAAAATTCGCTCATTGTACTTAAAGAAGTATTTGTGTATGGCATGAACGCGTTTGTATTTTATACATATAAAGGCGATTCGCAATCTGCAAAAGATATCATTGCCGTTGAATGTAAATAGAAAACAAAAAGGCCGGCCCTTTTATTTCTGCAATAAAAAAACATTATAATTATCAGTAATATTTACAACCCACTAAAAATGAAAAAAAACATTACTGCACTTTGCTTAAGTTTATTATTTGTTACAGGTTGCAAGAATAAAAAAGGAGAAGCAACTCCTGAACCTGTTATTCAAACTCCGTCTGCCAACGATATAAATTCCACCTATGGGTATTCCGTTTTAAAAAAATTAAAAGGAATATGGAACGGGCCGGTAACATCCACTACTCCACTTGGAGGTTATCCGGAATGGATAGTGGATTTTCGCCCGGTGTCTGAAAATCAGATTTCGGCAAAAAATGAACTTGATACGTTAAATGATATTCACCTTTCTTTTTTTATTGCGCTTTACAACGATCAATATAAAGTGGCCTTTAGAAATGGAGGATCTTTTGGTGGTAACAAGCGGGTGTCATATTTTATGACAGACAGCGTTTTTGAAAATGGACCCAACTCATTTTACCGGTTCTCTGAAATTATTAAAGGAAAGAAAAGAGCTTACACCGAAGTTATTTTCAGGCAGGACAGCCTTTATATTAAATCTTATACAAACAAATACAATACACAGCCTTCCTCTACTCCACATATGGTTTGGTCAGCCAAACTTCAGGACACTACTGCCTCTCAGCCTGCAATAACCAATTTTGACTTTCCAAAAAGAACGTTAACAAAAGATTTTACTAATACTTTTAACGGACAAACTGAAGCTATTTATTTTGCATTAAGTACAGACCCGTATCCTGAAAACGCCCAGCCATACCTGGGCCAAACCAATGCCGCCTACAGCTTTGCCCCGGGTTTTATTCCCGTTGCTTCAAAAAAAGTATTTTTAGTACTTACAACACAGCCCTTGTTTACAGGACCGGTATTTAATGCTGCCAATTTAAAATACAGATCGCGCTACGTTATACTTACAGCCAACGATTTAAACTTTACATTTAATTATATGCACCCCGGAGCCTATTACTATTATGCGTTTTATGATAATGACGGCAACAACACTATAAATTCGGGAGACTGGATAAGTACAACGAATACCACATTTACTTTAACAGGTATGGGTAATAGTAATACATCTACACAAATTAATTTTCTGATACCTTAGGCAGTAAAAAAATCGTTTAACTAAATAGTACTCCTTTAAAAAGTTTTTTTCTCTTTACTTTTCCTTAGATGAAAAGTAAACAAAAATCTATTCACACCTCCCAACGCTCAGCGACGGGTCTGGCCATGGCACAACAGCATAAAATTATTTCCAATCAAACATAAACAGATATATACGTTCATACTGTCACGTTTTTAATGCCTTAATACAATTTCCAGCAGAATTTTATCCTGTTTCTGAACTATTACAGTATATGAAAGGATAACCAAGATTTGAGGCTTGACTAATCAGTCAGGAAAGCCTAATGAGTAAGTATAGGGTATAATTAAATTTTTACGCCAATTACACAAACGTCATCTATTTGTTCAAGTGAGCCTTTCCAAACTTCAAACGTTTCATCAAGAATTTGTTTTTGCTCTTTCATTGACTTCTCAGAAATACTGAGAACAAGATCTTTAAAATTTTTGAATTTAAATTTTTTACCGTTATCGCCGCCGAACTGGTCGGCATAACCATCGGTAAGTAAATAAATAAGATCGCCGGGTACTACATCCACTACTGCTAAGTCAAAATGTTTTCCATCTGTTGTGTGACCTCCGATAGAATATTTATTAGGTCTGTATTCAATGATCTCATTGTTTCTTACGAGTAATAACGGACGGTGAGCTCCTGCAAAATATAATTTCTGATTCGGTTTATGATAGGTGCAAAGCGCAATATCCATACCATCATTAGCTGAGGCTTCAGAACTTTTTTTAATAAGAT
>JAOQAF010000244.1 GCA_025963735.1 Bacteroidota bacterium | reverse complement strand
AAGAACAATATCTTGCCGTTAAGGAAGAATATGAAAAATACATCGACAAAATTATTGATGGCATTCGCAAATTTGATAAAAAGATCGAACCGTCATTAACCGCAAAACAATGTACGTTCAGAATTTATAAAGATGTCCGGTTCAGCAAAGATAAAACACCTTATAAAACAAACATGGGCGCCAGCATCAATCCGGGAGGAAAAAAATCAGTTACAGCGGGGTATTACGTTCATTGCGAACCAGGAAAGAGTTTTATTGCCGGTGGCGTTTGGATGCCTGAACCAGAGATGCTTCAAGCTATTCGCCAGGAAATTGATTACAACACAAAACCGCTTATTAAAATACTGAATAGCGCTTCTTTTAAAAAGTTTTTTAAAGGTTTGGATGAAGAGGATAGGTTAAAAAGCGCGCCGAAGGGTTATGATAAAGAACATCCTCAAATAGAACTTCTTAAAAACCGCCACTTTATAGTCTCACATCCTTTATCAGATAAAAATATTACTGATCCTAAAAAAGTAAATGAAGTGTTAAAAGCCATGTATCCTTTTTTAGAATACTTACGAACTGCTCAGGAAAAATAGTGGCGATTTAACAACGTATTCTATCTGTCAGAAGACATAACAACATGAAAGTTTTTCAGATATCAAAAAAATGTCGAATTATTTTATTTATGAACCCAATAGCTTAACGGCGTTGTATTCTTCTTCATTTATTTCAAAAGCCATGTCAGAAAAGTTAAAAACCATGTCGCGCACAAAATTAATTTCGGGAAATTGAACTGCATTAACCTGTTTCACTATTTTTTTACTTCCAACAAGCTGAATCTCTTCAAATAAGCGCGGGTGTATAATTTTAAAATAACTCTTGCTGTTTTTATACTTCCGGTACACCGGAAAGTTTATATCTTCAAATTTCATGGCCGTGCCCTTTTTAAAATTAGTAGCTGATTACATTTACGAGCATTACAAAGATAATGTAGAAAATTTATGTATTGTATTGCCAAACAAACGCGGCGCCCTTTTTTTAAAACAGCATCTCGCACAAACCTTCGGTAAAACCATTTGGCTTCCTCAAATTATAAGCGCCGAAGAATTCATTTCTGAGATCAGCGAATTAAAAACAATTGAGGAAATTGATTTGATGTGCCATTTGTATGAAAGTTATAAAGCTTGCATAGGAGTAAATGCTGAGCCATTCGACAGTTTTTCAAAATGGGGTCAGCTAATACTGCAGGATTTTAATGAAATAGACCGTTATCTGGCAGATTCAGAAAACCTGTATGAAAATTTAAAAGATATTAAAGTGATTGAAAACTGGAGTTTAGGTGAGGAAAACCTTACGGACTTTCAATTAAATTATCTTCAGTTCATGAACAGTCTTGGTTCAATTTACAAACACTTCAGTCAGTTTTTGCTTACCAATAAATTTTCCTATCAGGGCCTTGCCTATAAACAGGCCGTACAAAACATAAGCACCACCACCTTTACAAACCAATTTCATAAAATAATTTTTTGTGGTTTTAATGCATTAAATGCAGCCGAATTAAAAATATTTAATTATTTATACCTCCAAAAAAAAGCCGATATATTGTGGGATGCCGATGACTATTACTTTAATGATAAATTGCATGAAGCCGGTCTTTTTTTAAGAAACAATTTTGAACTGTTCAATCAAAAGTCACCTTCATTTACCGGAACTCATTTCTTAAATGAAAAAAACATTAAGATAATTTCTGTTCCAAAACAAATAGGACAATCGCAAGTAGTAAAACAGTGTGTTCAGGAGTATATCAACCGGGGCGTGCCCCTGGACAGAGTAGCCATTGTGCTGGCCAACGAAAAATTGTTATGGCCGGTGCTTCAGCAGTTGCCTGAAGAGGTACAGTATGTTAACATAACCATGGAATACCCTTTGCGTTATACATCAACGTATGCCTTAATTGATATACTGCTGCAGATACAATTAAACTTTACAAGGCAAAACCGCACATTAAAAACCATTTATTATAAGGATTTTATAACTCTGTTGCAACAACCACTTTTTAATAGTTTTCTTGAAGCCAAAGATCTTTCAATAAACGTTAACGGAATTATTAACGAAATCACTAATCGCAATATTTCATTCATCACTCAAAAACATATTCAGCAGTTTTTTAAAAACGATTTTAAAATACTTATTCCTTATTTGGCAGAACCTGCTGATACCCTTTCTTTATGCAATCATCTGATTCATTTGCTCTCTACTTTACAGCAATATTTTGTAACTAAAAAAGAAAGTAACAAGATCTTTTTAGAACTGGAATATCTTGAAATAATAATAAAAAACCTTAACCGTTTAAACGAAGTACTTTTAAAACATCCACACTTCAATAATCTTAAAGCGTTTAAGCAACTCTTCAGCCAGGTGGTTGGTAACAGCACAGCTTCCTTTATTGGTGAGCCTTTGCGGGGACTTCAGATAATGGGAGTACTTGAAACGCGCACCCTTGATTTTGACAATTTAATTCTTGTAAATGTTAACGAAGGTGTTCTGCCATCCGGTAAAAGTATTAATTCATTCATTCCTAACGATCTTAAAAGAGCCTTTGGGTTGCCCTTGTATGTTGAAAAAGACGCAATCTATTCGTATCACTTTTACCGTCTTCTGCAACGTGCCAATGAAATAACCATTACTTATGACAGCGAAACCGATACGTTTGGCAAAGGTGAAAAAAGCCGTTTTATAACTCAATTACAACTTGAATTAAAAAATTACAATCCTCAAATCATTATTGCCGAAAATGTTGCGGGAACAATTGCGGTTCCGCCGGATTTAAAAAATATTATTGATATAGAAAAAACAAGCAGTTCACTGGAGAAGATTCTAAAAAAGGCAAAGAGTTCCGAAATGTATTCTTCTTTGTCGCCTTCATCACTGCTAATGTTTAAAGACTGCAGCCTTAAATTTTATTTCAGATATGGCACAGGTTTAAAAGAAATTAAAAAGGTGGAAGAAAATGCTGAATCAAATACATTTGGTTCAATTCTGCATCTCAGTCTTGAAAAATTATACGGAGATCTGACAGGTAAAGTAATCAGCCCCGAACAATTAAGGCCTAAGCTGGCCATGGTTGAAGAAACAGTTCGCGGCAGCTTTAAACAATTTTTTGAAAGTGATGAGCTAACAGGCAAAAACATTTTACAGGAAGAAGTAATTAAGGTATATGTAGAAAAACTTCTTAAAAATGATATTAAATGGATTGATGAACTGGCCCTGGAAAATAAATATTTAACCTTAAATTCACTCGAAAAAGAATTCACAGCTTCTGTAACTCTTAATATCAACGGACTTTCTGAAACAGTCTATATTAAAGGGAAAATTGACCGAATAGATTTTTACAATAACATCTTCCGCATTATTGATTATAAAAGCTCCATTAAGCAAAGCGATAAATTTACATTCACAGGTTTTGAAGATCTTTTTAATAATAAAAATACGAATAAGCAACTGCAGCTTTTTATTTATGCGTGGTTACTTTATAAAAATAATGTGTGTGAACCAGAAGTGATGCAACCGGGAATAATACCGTTTAAAGAGTTTTTAAATGAACCGCGTTTTCTTTCGCGCGACAAACAGCCCTTAAAGTTTACAAAAGAATTTTTAAATGAATTTGAAACACATCTGATAGGTTTCATAGAAGATATATTTAAGATCAGCAATACCTTTTCTCAGACCTCCGATACCGATATTTGTGAATACTGCGCTTATAACACGGTCTGTAATAGGTAAAATAACCAATTATTAGCTAAAAAACAATGTCTTAACTCTTTGCCGGATGGCTCTAATAGCGTATTTTTGAAATTCCTTATTATACTGATGAAAACTGAATTAATCTCCAAATTAGAAGAACTGCTTACCAAAGAAGCAGGTGATGTTGCTAACGAAGTGCGCGCTCTGCAAAAAGAGTATCAAAAATTGTGGACACTTGAATTTGAAAAAGCAAAACAAACCTTTGTTGAAGAAGGCGGAAAGGCTAAAGAATTTGAATACCCGAAGCAACCCGAAGATGCCAGGTTTGAAAGTTTGATGGATAAATTCGCCAAACTTAAAAAAGAAAATGAAGCAAAGCTGGCGGCTGATCAGGCTAAAAATTTATTGATCAGACAGGAAATTATTTCAAAAATAAAAGATCTAAGTAAATTAAGTGATAACGTGGGAGCCGCAATAAAAAAACTCCAGGAATTACAAACCCAATGGAAAGAAACAGGTCCCGTATCTTCCCATAAATACAAGGAAATTCAGGCCGAGTACAGCAAAGCCACCGAAGATTTTTATTATAATTTAAAAATTTACCGCGATCTGCAGGAACATGATCTCAAACGTAATTTTGAAAACAAAACTGAACTCATCGAAAAACTGAAAGCAGTAAAAAATATTGATAATATTAAAGAAGCGGAGCGTTTAATAAAAGTTTATCGTAA
This sequence comes from Bacteroidota bacterium, assembly GCA_025963735.1. Taxonomy (GTDB): domain Bacteria; phylum Bacteroidota; class Bacteroidia; order B-17B0; family Aurantibacillaceae; genus Aurantibacillus. The sequence goes on along the minus strand of JAOQAF010000244.1, from coordinate 1,811 downwards.
CGAGTGGGATGAAATCGGTCCTGTTCCTAACGAAAAATGGGATGAGACAAAACAAAGCTATAAAGCTGCACTGGATGATGTGTACGCTAAAATTAAAACGCATTATAACGGCATTGAAGAGAAAAAAGAAAACAGTCTTCAGTTTAAATTAGGTCTTATTGAAAAAGCGAAGGAACTAATTGCCTCTATGGAAGGAGCCGGAATAAAAAAATGGAATGACACCACTGAGAAATTAATAGCCCTTCAGGCCGAATGGAAAACAGGTGGCAGAACCTCAGAAAAAGATAATGAAAAAACATGGGCCGAATTCCGAACCTTATGTGATTCGTTTTTTGAAAAGAAAAAAGAATTTTTTGCTACGATGAACGAAAAATTCGCCGCCAGCCGTAAATTTAAAAATGAATTGATAGCTAAAGCGGAAGCTTTACAAAACAGCACCGACTGGCAAAAAACAGGGTTAGCTTTAATTAAACTACAGGACGAATGGAAAAAACATCCGGGTAACGGCGATAAAGAAGAACCTCATTTATTTCAAAAATTCCGTAAAGCTTGTAACGCTTTTTTTGATGCCAAGAAAGCGCATTTTGAAGGCGTTGATGCTTCTTTTGAAGATAACTTGAAAGTGAAAGAAGAAATTCTCGCTAAACTCAATACCTACACCGAAGCTACCGGCCGCGAAGAATTAAAAGCTATTGCATCGGAATGGAATAATGCGGGCATGGTTCCAATGAAAGATAAGAAACGCATGAATGACGCTTTCTATGCAAAGCTGGATGAACTTTACGAAAAGATGAATATTAATAAGGAGGAAAAGGCTACCATTCAGTTTAAAACTAAAGTAGAAAGAATGGCCGGCTCTGAAAATGCATTCGATCAGCTAAGAAAAGAATCTGAATATTTGAAAAAAATAAGTGACGAGATCAATAATAATATCCGCACTTACGAAAACAATTTAGGTTTTTTCAAACATTCTAAAGGAAGTCCGTTAATGAAAGAATTTGAAAACAAAATTGAAATTGAAAAAGCTAAATTGGCCGAATTAAAAGCCAAACGCGAAATTGTGACGGAAGAACTGAACAAGATAAGGGAAGCCACAAAGTCAACTGCCTGATCTATTATTTTTTAATTTTTATAAAAAACAGACCGTCTTACAGGGTCTGTTTTTTTTTAGATTATTTTTTTAAAGCATAATTAGTGCTTCTTCCCCCGCCCGCTTCTTTTTCAAGGATTTGTTTATTTATGAGATCCTGTATATCCCGCAGAGCCGTATCAGCTGAGCATTTAGCTATCTTTGCCCATTTGGAAGACGTTAATTTTCCTTCAAAACCGTCAAACAATTTATTTATCAATAATCGCTGTCGTTCGTTAATAGATGTATGTGCATGATGGTCCCAGAATTTTGTTTTGTGCAATACGTTTTGCAGGGCTTTATCCGTAGTATTTAAAGAGCGGTCTAAACAATTTAAAAACCATACGATCCATTCCGTTATATCCAGATTACCTTTCTGAACTTTTTCCAGTACATCATAATAATCCTTTCGTTCAATACGTATCTGGGCCGACATGCTGTAAAAACGCTGATGATCCCCATCCGAACGTGCAAGCAGCAAATCGGCTATTGCTCTGGCTATACGACCGTTTCCGTCATCAAAAGGATGTATGGTAACAAACCAAAAATGCGCAATGGCTGACTTTATAACCGGATCTATAATAGCGGAAGAATTAAACCATTTTAAAAATAACGACATTTCTTTTTCTACACAGCCTGACTCCGGCGCTTCAAAATGAACCCGTTCCTTTCCAATTGGTCC
>JAOQAF010000264.1 GCA_025963735.1 Bacteroidota bacterium | reverse complement strand
AGGAAGTGGTGAGTGAGGTTACGCATCCTGCCGCATCCTGGGCCACAACGGTGTAGGCCTGTGCCGTTAGTCCGGTAAAGGTTCCAAAGCCATTGGTAATATTGCCCGGTGTTAAGGTATAATTAAAACCCGGTGTACCGCCCGATGGGGTTACCGTAAAGCTTCCGTTGCTTCCTCCAAAACAACTTACGTTGCTGAATGAGCTTACCGCCGCAGTGGGACCACCGGTATTGCTAATGGTAAAAGGTATCGTGACAGTACAAGAATTGGCGTCCATTATTAATACTGATTGCGCAGAAGCAATTAATCCTGTTACTACAGTACTGCTTGCTAATGCTCCACCGTTAAAAGAAAATTGGAAAGGACCTGTACCACCGGTAACGCCTGTTACCGTTGCGCTTCCATTAGCCGCTCCACAGCTTGAGTTTTGAGTTACAATGGCTGCTGTTGTTGGTCCGGTAATAGTTGTAATATTAAATGTTCCAGTGATAGAACAATTATTATTATCCTTCATAAGAACCGTGTGAGTGCCATTGGCTAAAGAATTCGCGGTATTGGGAGTTGAAATGCCATCAACAGAATATGAATAAGCAGGAGTGCCACCTGTTACACCAATCGTTACCCCGCTTACTGTTCCGTTGCAATAGTTGGGCGTGGTTGTAGTGGTTAATACTAAAGCAAGAGGTTGGGTGATGATAGTATTAGTGGTTACACTGCAGCCTTTATTGTCTTTTAAAATTACACTATAGGATCCCGCCGTTAAACCCGTGAAATTCCCGGTGGAGTTAGTAACACCTGAAGGATTTAATGTAAACGTATAAGGGCCTGTACCTCCGGCTCCCGCTGCAGAAATAGACCCCGTGTTGCCGGCGTTACATTTTACCGCGGTAGACGTTAATGATAAGGTTACCGCAGTTGGTTGATTTAATGTAACAGTTACAATGGTTATACATCCTACATTATCCTTTATTGTAACGTTATATGCCTGAGCTGTTAATCCTGAAAAATTACCCGTGCTATTTGTTATGGGGCCCGGTGTGGCAGTATAGGTGAAAGGAGAAACACCGCCACTTACACTTACCGAAAATCCTCCGTTATTACCGCCAAAGCAACTGATGTTGGTAGAACTTGCAATACTAGCTGCCGGGCTTCCTGTATTGCCAATATTGTAAACAACAGATAATGTACAACTGTTAACGTCTTTCACAACGACTGTATATGTTGACGCTAAAAGTCCACCAAGATTATTGGCACCTGAAAAGGGATTACCGTTAAACGCATATGTATAAGGAGAAGAGCCCCCTGAAACGCTTGTAACGGTAGCACTTCCGTTTGCATTACCACAAGTTGCACTTGTTGTTCCAACAGGTGCAAGAGTTGGGCCCGATACAACGCCAACATTGAATGTGCCGGTAATAAAGCAGCCATTATTATCTTTCACTGTTGCCGTATGAATACCGGCAGCCAAAGCTGTTGCATTAGCTGATGAGGAATTTCCATCAACAGAGTATGAGTAGGCCGGCGTTCCACCATTTACGCCTATAGTGGCTGTTCCTGTAGCGCCAACACATGCAGTTAATCCGGTTGTGAAGGAAACAGCGAGAGGTGTTGGTTGAGTAATATTTGTTGTTGATGTTAACTGACAGTTATGGGAATCAGTAACAGTTATACTATGTACGCCTACTGATAAACCTGTAAACCCTGCACCACTTTGCAATACGCCACCATTAATTGAGTACGAATAGGTCGGAGTTCCGCCAAATGCACCTGCGCTAATGGAACCGGTTGATCCTCCATTACAAAGTACCGGAGCAGGAGTTAAAATTAATCCTAATGCGGGAGGTTGTGAAATTACGTTGGTAATTGTCTGTGTACATCCTGCAAGATCTTTAATAGTAACGGTATAGGTTTGTGCAGTTAATCCATTAAATACTCCAGTAATGTTCGAAGTTCCCCCAGGAGTAAGAGTGTAATTATAACCGGGTGTTCCACCTGCTGTATTTACTGTAAAACTGCCGGTAGACCCATTGTTACAATTAACACTGGTTGAACCTGCTATACTTACAGTTGGCGTCCCCGCGTTTGTTAAGTTAAAATTTACAGTTACAGTACATGAATTCACGTCCTTTACAACAACAGTCTTGGGTCCCGCAGCCAAGCCGGCCTGACTGGTAGTTGCCGAAAATGCCCCACCATTAAATGAATATTGATATGGCGCAACTCCGCCGGTAACGCCCGTTAACGTGGCGCTGCCGTTAGAGGATCCGCATGTGGGATTAGTAAATGCTACAGTGGCGGAAGAAGGACCGTTAATTGAATTAACCGTTGCAGTGGTTGAAAATGTACAACCATTGTTGTCTTTTACAGTCAATACATAAGCACCTGCTGCAAGGCCCGTATTAACAGACGGAGAACTTACCCCGTTTAAACTGAATGTAAAAGCGGGAGTACCGCCTGTTATTCCGGTTATTCCTATCTGACCAACATTACCCACGCATGTAGTTGCCGCGGTGGTAAAGGTTATTGCTGTTGGTCCGGGCTGATTAACCAAAGTAACAGTTTTTGTAAATGTACATCCAAAATTATCTTTTACAACAATGGTATAGGAGCCTGCGGCCAAAGCTGTTAGGGAAGGAGAGGTTGTAAATGCCCCGCCGTTTATACTATAGGAAAAGGTGGGTGAACCCCCGGTAACAGCACCAAGCGTTATACTGCCATTACTGTTGCCACACGTAGGATTAACAAAAGTAGTTGCCAAGGCTGTTATTGGAGGTGTGTTTGTAATTGAGGTTGTAGTATTGGTAGTACAACCGAAATTATTTGTAAGGCCAAGAGTATAGGTTCCGGCCGCTAAACCTGTAGCAGTTTGCGATCCTATAGCAGAGCCATTAAGGGAAAAGCTTAAAACGGTTTGGCCGGCAGGCGAAGTGTTATTAATAACAATGCTTCCATTACTAACACCACAAAAAGCATTAAAAGGAACAACGGTTAGGGAGGGTTTTGGGTTTACGACAACCACCGAACTTGAGGAAGCTGTACAGCCTCCCGCATTGATGAAATGTGTAACGGTATAAGTGCCGGGAGACAGGAAGCTTACCGGCCCGTAATTAGCAGTATTACCTGTAGACGGTGCTCCGGCCGTTGGATTAAAGTTATAAGTGTGCGTGCCCGTTGCGGTAGTAGCATTAAAATTAAAACTATTACCAACCAAGCATTGTGTTGCTGAAGGAATAGAAAATGCTGGATTGGGGGGTGCACTCGGAACTATAACGGATTGGACCGAGGCGGTACAACCCGCGGTATTTGTTACAACCTGTTGAATGGTATAGGTTCCGGGTGTGGGAAAAGGGACGACCGTACTTGACGCTGTTGTAGTAAACCCCGCAGGCGGACTGGCGCCAATAAAGGTATAGGATTGAACAGTCGGCGCAGGGGATCCTGTATTTGTAATTGTAAACGTATTACAACCGCTGGCTATGCTCATTCCCGCTGTAGGTGTTGGTACGAAAAGAAGAGTAATTGTTTTTGTTATTGGCGTGCAGGCACCTGATGGCATCATTGTTAAGGTGTAATTGCCCGAGGTGCTTGTAGTAATAAACTGATTTGTATTATTATTAATACCTGATCCTGCAGGACCCTGCCAATTATACGGCCCCAGGCCGGTTGGGGCACCCATGGTTCCCGTTGCAACTCCGCAGGCTGCAACTGTTGTTGCTGCAGTACCCGCAGGAAACTGAGTGTTATTAACTGTTACATCCAGCGGTAAGCACAAGGCATCAAAATAACAATATCCAAAATGGGCCCAACCGGTGCAATCTCCAACAATAACTTCGATAGTAACGCACGAGCCAATAAAGGGTGTAAGGTCAATGGATTGAACAGTCCAGTTTTTATACAGATAACCACTTACGTTTGTTGAAAAGCCCGGTGTACCTGAAGTACATGAGGGGCCAGAAGCGATTACATCTACATTTGGGCAGGCTAAGACAACATTCGAGCAGTTTTTTACCTGAATGGTTAAAAAAGGCTGATCGCAACATAAGTGGCCTGTACCATCAAAACAGGCAGCATATGCATATTGAAATAAGGCATTGGAAGTGGTAACCGGAAAGGTTTGTCCAATTCTTGTAATTTGCCCGGAAGTTGCGATGTTATCATTCAACTGCACTACTTTGGTACCACCTAAAGGTGATGCAGGCACTCCACCCGGAAAATTAGCATCCGCAATAGGAGTTGCTCTGATCCAGCATTCAACGGGGGCATAAGAAAAACTTGAAGCAGGCATGGCACTCACACTGCATGTGTTATAATAAATAAATCCCGGAGCAGGACCTGAAAATCCGTTTTGTCCCTGTGCAACTGACCATCCGGTAAGAGAAGTATAAGGGCCTCCGGCAGTGGACGTTTCAAATCCTTCGTTGTTACATGGGGCGGTAAGTACCTGATTTGTTCCGGAAGGTTTTGCGTTTAAAAATGAACCAATAAAAACCTTTTGTAATGTATAATATTTATCAAGATAAGCACGCTTCATGTGATACATGAAAACATTATATTCTTTTCCAAAAAAACCGCGACTCATGGCCTCGGCATTAAACCGTTCCTGGTCGAACCCCCCTAACGAATCTTTAGCGGAAAGTTCCAGGGATTTAAGTTTATGAGCAAGTTGCTTAGAATTATCCTGGCCGAAAAAATTTATTGATGTAAATAAAAATAATAGACAGCCAAATACGGATAAGTTTTTCATATAAAATAAATATGGTTAAAAATACGGATTTCAAGCGGCGCAATACCTTGGCTTACTCATTTAAAACCTATTTTGGCTAAATTGTTGATTGAAAAAATTAATTAGAGGCCTAATGTGTCGGTTATGAACAGCTTGTTAACAGGCGGATTGGCTGCTTTAAGCAAAATAGTTTTTAATGATAATCAGGAAGTGTTGTAACGTTATTGTTTTTATCTACCACAAAATCTGAAAGCCCATTGGTTATCATCACAAACTCTGACTTTAAATTCAAATTGTAACGTAAGGCCTGCTCAATTACTGAAAGATCAAGCTCAATATAAGGAGCCTTGCATTCAATTAAAATGTGCGGTAATAAGCTTGAGTTATATACCACCACGTCAAACCTTTTTTTTATATCATTTAAAGCTATTTCTTTTTCGATGGCTATTAAGGAGGCGGGATAGTTTTTTACATGAACAAGATAATTTATCAAATGCTGTCTCACCCATTCTTCCGGTGTAAGAACCAGCCATTTTTTTCTGATGGAATCAAATATGAGAGTGTTCCCGTTACTGTTCTTTACGCGAACATTAAATGGTGGATATTTTAATGCAAAGTTAAGCAGGGTCATATTTTTTTTAAATATATTTACATTAATTCAATAAAAAACAAATTATCTGCACATGAAACATAAAGAGGAAATAGTAAACAACTGGTTGCCACGATACACGGGTGTTCCTTTAGACGAATTTGGCCAATATATAATACTCGTAAATTTTTCCAATTATGTACACATGTTTTCCACGCTTTATAATGTAGAAGTTCGCGGATTGGACAGGCCTATGTGCAGTGCCACATTTGATAATATCACCATCATAAATTTCGGGATGGGAAGCGCGAGCGCAGCTACTGTAATGGATCTGTTAAGCGCTATTATGCCTAAAGCCGTATTATTCCTTGGCAAATGTGGGGGCTTAAAAAGAAAAAACAATATAGGTGATCTCATTCTTCCGATTGCCGCTATCAGAGGCGAAGGTACAAGCAACGATTATTTTCCTCATGAAGTGCCTGCCATGCCTGCTTTCAGTTTGCAAAAAGCCATTTCACATACGATCCGTTTGCATAACCTTGATTATTGGACCGGCACTGTGTACACCACCAACAGAAGGGTTTGGGAGCATGATGAAAAATTCAAAGAATACCTCCGGTCAGTAAGGGCCATGGCTATTGATATGGAAACCGCGACAATTTTCACAGTAGGTTTTCATAACGAGATTCCTACGGGAGCTTTACTATTAGTTACTGATCAGCCCATGGTTCCTGAAGGTGTAAAAACCGAAGAAAGTGATAAAAAAGTTACTACCAGTTTTGTTAATGAACACCTGAGTATTGCCATTGATTCATTGAAGGAATTGAGAAGCAAGGGATCGTCGGTAAAACATTTGCGCTTCGAGTAAAATTTTCTGGAAAATAAAAAGAATAATAACCAACAGTCATCTCAGTTTTATATTGAGGGAATTCTTAGCGGCGACATGGCTATACTAAGTCGCGCTATTACACTAACAGAATCTACAAAAGAAACACATAAACAACTTGCGGGCGAAATTTTGCAGGGAGTTATTCACGCTACAGGTAATTCATTTCGCTTAGGGATAACAGGCGTTCCGGGAGTAGGCAAAAGCACGTTTATAGAATGCTTAGGAAAAAAAATTATTAAACAAGGACATAAATTAGCGGTACTGGCAATAGATCCTTCCAGCAGTAAAAGTCTGGGAAGCATTTTGGGAGATAAAACCCGCATGGAGGAATTATCCACCCATAAAAATGTTTACATCCGTCCTTCACCCAGCAGCGGTACGTTAGGAGGAATTGCAAAAGCAACTTATGAAACCATGCTGTTGTGTGAAGCCGCAGGATTTGATTTTATAATCATTGAAACCGTTGGAGTTGGTCAGAGTGAAGTAATGGTAAGTGGTATAACCGATTTTTTTCTTTTGTTAATGCTTGCCGGAGCCGGTGATGAATTACAGGGAATAAAACGCGGCATTATGGAAATGGCCGATTCTGTAATTATTACGAAGGCTGATGGACCAAATCTTCAGAAAGCGCAACTGGCAAAAGCGCAGATTGAAAATGCCGTTCATTTACTGCAACCCCAGGAAAGCGGATTTATTACCAGCGTTGAAGTATGTTCAAGTTTAGAAAATAAAGGGATAACAGAAGTTTATCTTTTAATTGAAAAATATAGAAAATTTGCCATTGCCACTAATTACTTTCTTTTTAAACGAAAAAAACAACAACGCGAATTGCTGTATGATTTTTTGGAAGAAAGTTTAAAAAAACAATTTTTTTCAAATCCAAAAGTAATTCAGGAATTAAAAAAAATAGAAGAGCAAAGTATAAGTAAAGGATTTATTCCTTTTAACTTGGCTAATGCATTGATAAGGAAAATAATTGACCCCTGATTCTGTAAAACGTTTTAGCCATCATTATCAGCGGCTCGCCTGGCCTTTCAAGGTAGAATATTGCGTTTATTTTAAGTTTTAATAAGGAATTGGCGTGTAAATTTTTTATCTTCACAATGCTAAAAATTTTCACATGAATAAATTCATACTTTTATTATTTACTGTTTCGGTTTTGTTTACAAATGCAAATGATTTGCAAATCAATAATCCTTATTCTAATTATTTTAAAAAGGCTTATTCGGTAAACCCTTCCATTCCAAAAGGCATGCTTGAAGCAGTAGCCTTTACCCAAAGCAGGTTTCAACATCTCGACGATACCAATGAGCCAAGCTGCATCGGATACCCCCGAACCTACGGTGTAATGGGACTTATACTTGATGGAAAGGATTATTTCAGAAATAATTTATTAAGAGTATCACAGCTTTCGGGTTTTTCTCCTGAAGCAATTATTAAATCTCCTGAAACATCTATTCTGGCATATGCAGCTGCGTTCAACAATCTCCAGCAGCTTAAAAACATTTACAGTAAAAGACCGCAAGATTATAATGATATTTTAATTGAATTAAGCGAACTGCCATTAGATGATAATCTTCAGAATAATTTTGCGTTAAACGTGCACCTTTATCAGATCTATTGGTTTCTTTCAAATCCTGAATTTCGGAAAGCTTATAATTTTCCTGATCACCAGGTAGATCTTGAAAAAATATTCGGCAATAATTATGACGTATTAAGTTCAAAAAGTATAACTGTTACGAAAACTTCTATAACAAGCTCAACAGGTTTATCCTATAAATTAAATTCTACTAACACTATTTTATCACCCGATTATCCTCCCGCAATATACACGCCCGCCGGATCCTGTAATTACAGCAGTCGCAATGGTATCGCTGTAAGCGCTGTAACCATACATGATGTAGAAGGAACGTATGCAGGTTGTATTTCCTGGTTTCAAAATTGTTCGGCAAGTGTTTCGGCTCATTATGTTGTAAGAAGTTCAGACGGACAAATTACTCAGATGGTTCTTGAGTCAGCCAAAGCCTGGCACGTGGGTTCTGAAAATCCATACACGGTTGGTATTGAACATGAAGGATACGTGAGCAGTCCTAATTGGTACACCAATGCCATGTACACCACTTCCGGGGCGCTTGTTCGCGATATCTGCCTGGATAATGGAATTAATCCTTTAAGAACTTATTATGGCCCGGGATGTAACGGCACAACACAACAATGTTTACAGGGTAGCTGTGTTAAAGTTAAAGGTCACCAGATGTTCCCAAACCAAACTCACAATGATCCGGGTCAATACTGGAACTGGGCAAAATATTATAAAATCATTAATAATGTATATACCATCACTGCTACTTATACAACGGCAACGGGATCGTTTTATGATTCCGGTGGATCAGGCGGAAATTACAGTAACGATGAGCGTAAGTTCTGGTTGTTCACAAAATCCGGTGCAACAAACATCACGCTTAGTTTCACTTCTTTTAATGTAGAAAACAATTACGATCATTTGTTTATTTATAACGGAGGTTCGATTAACTCACCATTAATAGGGCAGTATACAGGAACGGTTAATCCGGGCCCTGTGACATCCGTTAACGACAGTATTCTGGTGGAATTCAGAAGTGATTGTGCAAGTACCGCTGCAGGCTGGGCTGCCAATTATACCATGAACGGTTCTGTTACTCCAACACCTTCCGATAATATTGCACCAACAACTGTGGTTACAACAACCAACTCATGGATTAATTCAGCATTCACTGCAACTTTAAACGATGTGGATAATCCGGGTGGCAGCGGCATTGAAAAAGGGTATTATCAGGTGATTGACTATAACGGTTCGGAGTGGCGTGCAAATTATACGCATGGTTTTTTTGCGGACAATTTCGACAGCGCTATTCATCCTGAATGGACACAAAAAACAGGCACCTGGTCTGTTACCGCAAATGCATTGGTTCAAACGGATGAAACAAGCCCCGCGGCGGCAAATACAAACATCTATGCCGCTCTCACCCAAAGTTTATCAAACCGCTATTTGTATCATTTTCTAGCAAAGTTTGAAGGAACAGGAACAAGCCGGAGAGCCGGACTGCATTTCTTTTGTGATAATGGCGACAGTACTAACCGTAACAACAGTTATTTTGTGTGGTTCAGGCTAGATGACCAGAAAGTTCAGATTTATAAGGTGGTCAACAATTCCTTTGGAACTTTTAAAGCTGACGTGGCGCTTACTTTCAGCGCATCTCAATGGTATGATATAAAAGTTATTTATGACAGAACAACAGGTAAAATTGATGTTTATATGAACAATGCGGTAGTGGCCACATGGACAGATCCCTCGCCATATACTAACGGAAGTTTTATTTCATTCAGAAGCGGGAATTGTAAATTCAGCATTGATGAAATAAAAGTATACCGGTCGCGCGGAACTACCGCTAACATTAGTGTAGGCAGCGGTATGGCCAATGATTTGAGATATCAAAATCCTAGCCCCACTCAACCTGCCGGTAAAATTAAATCCATTTGTCAGGATAATGCAGGAAATCTTTCTTCGATATTTTTTGATGATTTAAATGTTGACTGGACCCCGCCCGGCAGTATAACCTATGTGAACGACGGGCCAGCAGCTGATATAAGCGTTGTAAATACCACCGACTCATTAAGAGCCAACTGGAGTATTTCTAACGATCAAAACTCAGGCATTGCCAATTACTGGTATAGCATTGGCACCGCGCCCGGTTCCACCAATACGTTGCAGTGGACAAACAACTGGATGGGTTCTACAGCTGTAACCGCGCATTCATTAACGCTTACACAAAACACCATTTATTACTTTAATGTGAAATCGGAAGATGGCGCGGGAATGTTTAGTCCGGTGATGAGCAGCAATGGGCAGAAAGTAGATACTACTTCAATTGTTACAGCATTAAAAGATAAGACAGATGAATTAAGCATTGAAGTATATCCAAATCCGTTTAACAGCGAAATAAACTTTAAACTTTATAACACCAACAACAGCAAAATTAACGTGTCGGTGATTGATATGTTAGGAAGGGAAATTTCTAAAATGGAATTAAAGGAAGAGCAGGGCTTGGTTAATAGAACTATTAATCCGGGAATAAACCTGTGTAACGGCACTTATTTATTAAAAGTGAGCATTAATGGGAAGACATATTACCGTAAGCTCATTAAAGAATAATATCAGATAAATTGAGTAAAAGAGGGCTTATTCTATGCTGAATGGCCCTTTTTTAGTAATATATTGATTGGGAAGGATTTAAAGATGATAAGTATTAGTTAATTTTTAAGAATATCCTTTTTTCTTATCAAAAATTTTTTTTCTTTTGCAGGAAATTAAATTTACAAGTTAAACCATAAAATATGTATTGGACATTAGAATTAGCAAGTTGGTTGGAAGATGCTCCATGGCCCGCAACAAAAGATGAGTTAATAGATTTTGCCATGCGAAGTGGTGCGCCGATGGAAGTAATTGAAAACCTTCAGGAGATGGAAGATGAAGGGGAGAGTTACGAAACTATTGAAGAGATCTGGCCTGATTATCCTACCAAAGATGATTTCTTTTTTAATGAGGATGAATTTTAAAAAACACCAAGAGCCGCGAACAGCGGCTTTTTTCTGCACTATAGGAATCGTTAATGAAATTTATTAATTTCAAATATCTTTAAATAAAAGTAAATGAAAAGCTTTTTTATAATTTCAGTTATTGGTCTGTTATTTATTTCGCAAACAAGATCCCAAACTTATTATAAACTGCTTGATAAGGATACGACTACCTGGCAGCATTTTAATTGTTTTATTCCTGTCGGGAATAAAATGACAAACAGCAATATAAACGTATCTAGTGCTCCTGTTGCAACCTTAGATAGTATTACAATTAACACAAATTTATATAAAAAGGTGTATCAATTATCGGGATCCGGTCTCAATTATTCTGGAAAAACACTCGTTGGCTATATGCGTGAGGATACCCTAGCAAAAAAAGTTTACTTCAGAGAGACTACCACTTCTACTGAATATTTACTTTATGATTTTAGTTTAAACGTTAATGATTCTGTATTTCTTATGTTCCCATCAGGTGCTACTGATAACGGGTATTACCGGGCCGATTCCATTGTAACTAAAAATGAAAGGTGCGGCCAGCGCAAACATTTTTATATGCGGAAGCATTTAAACAATCCTCAGCCAGCCGTAAAATACATTGAATACATTGAAAGCATTGGCTCTACCCTCCACGCTTTGTATCCTTATGGTTCCTGGGCAATTAATTCGGGCTGCCAGTTCTCATGGATGGGTAGTACATGCAAGCATGAATGGACCTTAGGGCTTGCGTGTAAACATAACGGAACTAAAAAGCAATATCAAAGCTGCACTTATACATTAGCGCAATCTAATGGTTGTATGACTATTTTGGATTCCTGTAGTTACGGTAATCATTGCAATGGCTTGCAAGCCGGTATCCTTCCTGCAGGAATAACGATGTTCCCTAATCCTGCAAGAGATTATTTAGAAATAACATTTAAAGACAACAAAACGCATTCGTTGCTGGCGGAGGTATATGATATTTTTGGAAAATTAATAATTACGCAAAAAGAGATTGGGACGTCAGAAAAAGTAAAAATAAGTTTAAACGGAATTACAAAAGGTATTTATCTCCTGAAAATCAAGATTGATGGCGATAAGTTTTCCAAGCCATTTTTTGTCGAAGAATAATTAATCAATTGATTTTCGATTAAAAATAATATAACCAAAGTGAAAGAAAAATGAAACCGGGCTTTTTTGCTGATCGTAATAATTAACACCTATACTT
>JAOQAF010000208.1 GCA_025963735.1 Bacteroidota bacterium | reverse complement strand
AAGTTAGCGGCCTTTGCGCTCGGCACAACTGTTATTCCTTGTTTTTCATAATCAAAAAACCTTTCAGTACGTATGGCTTCTATTTCAGGTACAATTAAATCCGGCTTGTGTTTTGCTACGATTGAATCTAATGCTTCACCGTCAAGCATGTTTATTATTTCAAATTCATGAGCTACCTGCATGGCCGGCGCGTCTGCATAATTATCAACGGCAATTACAAATTCACCGAGCCGTTGTAAAGCTATTACAAGTTCTTTACCTAACTCACCGCTTCCAAGCAGCATTATTTTTTTCTGCATAATTAAAGGTGAACTCTTTTTGATTTAATAAAATGATTTTTTAGGAATGGATTAAAATCATTAACGGCCAAAACCTATGTTAACCTGTTCGGGATAATAGTGGTGAAGTGTGGCATATAAAGCGAAGCCCACCACAAGCCCCACAGTCCCTCCAATAACAGCCTGTATGCGTCTTTTATGCCTGGCCACGCGCTCATATCCTAAAATGTAAGCATCACTTTCTACATAAACAGGATTGCTGATTGTTTCATGACGGATCCTTACTTTTGGAATTCCAACCAGTGCCATATATCCATAAGGTAAAATCGGCGCCCAAAAAGTACCGGTCATTCCACCAATTACGCCCGCTATACCTGCGCCTATTAATGAGCCTTTTGCTTTGAACCCTTTTCGCGCGTCTACCTCACCCTTCATGTACATCCACATTTCATCGCGCGTAAACCAATTACTTCTTAACGTGTCCTGCTGATAATAAAAGCGTTTATTACCATCTGCAAAACGTACCATGTAAAGCTGATCTAATTCATAATTAATTTTACGCGTTGGTTTTTTTGGATTAAAAATAGTTACCGCTCCTAAAAGTGTATCAATCACTTTTTCGGCAACCACATGTCCGTTCATTAGGTAAATAGTATCTTGCGCCGCATTTTGAGAAAATAAATTTGGCGCTGTAAATACTAAAAGTATAAATACGATAATCGTTTTAGGCATATTCAAATATAAGTTTTTTAATTTTTAATGAATGTCAAATATCGTTTTAGACTAAATCTTTATTCCTATAATCAATACATCGTCTACCTGTTCAAGCGGACCGCGCCATTCTTCAAACGTTGTTTCAAGAATTTCTTTTTGTTGCGTTAAGGGCAGATGGTGATTACTTAAAAGAAGTTCCTCAAGTTGTTTGTATTTAAACTTTTTTCCCTTGGCTCCGCCAAACTGGTCGGGATAACCATCGGTAAATAAATAAACAATATCTCCAGAGGCGGCATTTATATAACCGGTAGTAAAAGATGCTGTTTTTTCGCCAATGCCAACCGGCATTTTATCGGCAGGAAGGTGTTTTACATTATTGTTAGAAATTAACAGCGGAGAATTATACGCGGACGCGTAGGAAATTTTTTTGTCTGATCCTGATTTTTCTATCCGCAGAAGTATGCCGTCAAATCCGTCCTGCTGACCATCTTTATTAACCGAATGAATTAATCGTTGTCTTACGTAATTTAAAACCTGTCCGCAATCCTGAATGTTTTTTTCATTAATAGCCTCACTCAGGTATCCTACGTTTAATAAACTCATAAAGGCTCCGGGCACACCGTGTCCTGTACTGTCGCACACTGCAAGGTAAAACGAATCGTGATTGGAAGCGGCCCAGTAAAAATCGCCACTTACAATGTCTTTAGGTTTAAACATTACAAAAAAATCAGTTTTAAGATGCTCCTGCAAAAAAGAGGTCTGCGCAAAAACGGTGTTCTGAATTCGTTTGGCATAATTGATACTGTCTAATATCTCACTCTGTTTTTCTTCAATAATTTTTTTCTGATGTTCGGTTTGAATGTGTTGTAGAGTAATTATGCGGTTCGATTTCTTAACCTTCCGGTAATACTTCGCAATAATGGCAAAGGCAGCCGCGGCAAGTAACAAGACGCTTACAAAAAATAAAATTACATTTTGTTGTTTGGATACTTTAACCTCGTTAATAAGATTGGCAGCGCTGAGTTTATCAATTTCATTTTGTTTTTTAACAGATTGGTATTTTCCTTCTGCCTCCTGAATAATCTGAGAGTTGCGTTCATTAAAAATACTGTCTTTTAAATTATTTTTTTTTAGGTTATATTCATAGGCCAGTTTGAAATTACCTTCTTTCATGTAACACTCGGCTAATAAGCCAAGGCTGTGTTGTAACAGGTCGGCGTATTTAAGTTTGACAGATAGTATAATACTTTTATTCAAATATGGAAGGGCTTTGCCATGTTCGCCTTGCTGAATATATACTTCTCCAATGTTATTTAAATTAACTGCTACAAGGCTTTCATCATTTAGATGTTCGCGAATTTGAAGAGCTTTTTTCATCAGCTTAATCGCTTCGTCATACTTTCCCTCCGCGGCATAGGCTTCAGCAAGATAATCATACGCATACGAGGCGCCTCTTAAATTATTTTTCAATAAATAAATGGAGAGCGAACGTTCAAAAAAGGGCCTGGCTTCTTTATACTTATTTTGTTCTGCAAATACCAGTCCCATGTCGCCCAAAAGCCCGGCAATATTAGAAGAATCATTAATGGCAGTTGCCTGCTGATATCCTTTTTCAAATTCATCGGAAGCTTTTTTATAAAGTTTCTGTTTTTTATAAAACGTGCCCAGTAAATTTCTTAATGATATTTCAAGATCCGTAAATTTATTCGCCTCAATCAACTTTTCACTTTTTTGATAATTGATAAGAGCCTCCGGGTAATTAGCTTTAAAATAATAACTCATTCCAAGAGATTTGTAAGCCATGGCCAATTCATAAGGCGCTTTCCGCGAATCAATTGCTTTTGTAAGGTGTAAGAGAAGTTTAATTGCTGAATCTTTATTAAAAGCAAAAAGTGAGTCGGCTTGCTTTATTTTATATTGTACAGAATTTTTTTGAGCAAAAAGTGGTTGCCTGAGGAACGTTAGGAAAAATAAAAAAATAAATGCGACCTTTTTCACACTAACAAGTTAATCTTTTTATATCAAAGGCTCAATCATGATATACAGTTAATAGGAAATAACCTGCTCTTCAATGTTTGCGGGTATCTCTCTTTCTTCGTATTGCTGGGTTCGCAATTGGGGCTCAAATCCTGCTTCGCGAATGGCCTCCTGTATTTGTTTGTAAGTGAAGCGATGTGGGGCACCGGCGGCGCTTACTACATTCTCTTCAATCATAATGCTTCCAAAATCATTGGCGCCGGAATGAAGGCAAATCTGTGCGGTGGCTTTACCCACGGTTAACCAGCTCGCCTGAATATTTTTAATGTTGGGAAGCATGATTCTGCTGAGCGCTATCATCCTGATGTATTCATCGGAGGTAACATTATTTTTAATTCCTTTTAAACGATTCAGTAGAGTGCCATCATCCTGAAAAGGCCATGGGATAAAGGCCAGAAAACCTTTGGCGTGCTCAGGTTTTTGTGCCTGCACTTCACGTAACCAAACCAAATGTTCAAAACGCTCGTAAATAGTCTCTACATGACCAAACATCATGGTTGCGCTGGTAGTAAGGTTTAACTGGTGACAGGCTTTCATTACTTCTAACCATTCGCGGCCGGTGCATTTGCCTTTACTGATGAGTCGCCTCACCCTGTCGTTTAATATTTCCGCGCCCGCGCCCGGTAAACTGTCAAGGCCTGCTTCCATCAGGGCCTTTAACACGTCTGTATGTGTGCTTTTTTCAAGCTTGGTAATGTGTGCAATTTCAGGCGGACCAAGGGCGTGTAATTTTATAGTGGGATATAAAGTTTTAAGCTGCTTGAATAAATTTACGTAAAAGGAAAGGCCAAGATCAGGATGATGTCCACCCTGAAGTAATAACTGCTCTCCGCCAAATTTAATTGTTTCGTCAATTTTCTTCTTATACGTTTCAATATCGGTAATGTAACTTTCTTTATGGCCGGGAATACGGTAAAAATTACAAAATTTACAATTAGCGGTGCAAACGTTGGTGGTATTCAGATTACGGTCAATGATCCAGGTAACTTTATTGGAATTATTTTTTTGAATTTTTCGTAATTCATTGGCAACAAACATTAGTTCAGGAGTAGAAGCGTTTTCGTAAAGAAAAACTCCTTCTTCAATACTCAAAAATTCGAATTTAAGCGCGCGTTTTAATAGAGAATCAACTGTCATTTCAAACAAGATATATATTACAAATTTACGAAGAATTCGCCATGGTTTCGGGAAAACAAAAAACCCCGCGAAATGCGGGGTTTTTAGCAAGATTTAAAGAAATATTATTTGTTTAATATCAAACGTTGAACCATTTTATCAGTTCCATTACTAACGGTTACGAAATAAATACCGTTAGCCTGATTGGTAAGGTCTAAGGTAATTACCTCGTTAGAAATACCATTGTAATTTTTGGCAGTAATTTGCTGACCTAAAGTATTTGTAATATTAAGGCTAAGGTTTGAAGACTGACCAAGAGTTACAGCGATGTTAACCACACCCGTTGAAGGGTTTGGCATAATTTTGATGTTGTTGCTGATACCTAAGTTTTTAGATACGCTGGTAACACCACTTCCGCAAACTACCGGGTACATCAGGTGATTTACTTTGATGCCCCAGTCAGTTGCAACATCTGACCATGTAGTACCGTTTAATTCCCATGCACCGCCGGTTGGCATAGAAGCTGAGTAAGAAGAGGCAGAGAATGTTTGAGTGTAAATTGCAGCAGTATCACCAGCGGCAGATGTAGTAGGGAGAATTAAAGAAGCATATAAACCTGTTGCCGGAATTGCTGTTGGAGCAAGTGTAAATGTATATATAAACAAGGAAGAAGTTCCTGTTTGCGCAGCAGTTACATTGGTTAAACTTGTAGTAGTAGTAACAATTGCAGCTCCCGGAGCAACCGTACTGGAAGTACCTGAATAAATACGCATTCCAATAGGGCCTGTTCCTTTAGTTCCTTTTAATGTAGTTTGACCGTGGTAGAAACCAACTGAAACAGCAGTAATTGATGGGCTAACTAAAGTGCTGTAAGTGGTTCCTGGAAAGAAAGTAGCTTCTTCAGTAAATCCATAACAGTTGGTGCCAAATACATAACCTGCATTCGGTGAGCAACCCGGGGTAGTAGTGTTAGAAGGAATTGTGTACAGAGATACACTTGTTGGGCTAATAACAGCAATAGTATTACAGGTAACCGCTGTTGCTTTTTCAGTGCTGATGCCAACCGGTAAAGTTGAAGTTTCAGATT
The DNA here is from genome assembly GCA_025963735.1 of Bacteroidota bacterium. Taxonomy (GTDB): domain Bacteria; phylum Bacteroidota; class Bacteroidia; order B-17B0; family Aurantibacillaceae; genus Aurantibacillus. The sequence goes on along the minus strand of JAOQAF010000208.1, from coordinate 29,639 downwards.
GGAAAACAGCTTTTCCGTTTTGTGCATTCATAATTGCAAATCCACCGATTGCAACCATTGTAAGTAATTGTTTAATCATTTTTTTTTTAGGTTTAAGTTGAACGTAAATATATAAAAAACTATTAATTTTTTATTGTTGAGTTTTGTGTTTGAAAAGTAATTTCTCAAAAATGAGTTTATAAAAAAAGCCCTGCTTTAAAAAAACAGGGCTTCTTTATAATACTATTATTATTTGTTTAAGATCAAACGTTGAACCATTTTATCAGTACCATTGCTGATAGTGATAAAGTATACACCGTTAGACTGGCTGGTTAAATCTAAACCAATAGATTCGTTAGAAATACCATTGTATTTGTTGGATAAAATTTGTTGGCCTAAAGCGTTAGTAACTGTAACATTTAAGTTTTCAGAAGTACCAAAGCTAACTACCATTTTAACTAAACCTGTTGAAGGATTTGGCATAATGCTGATGTTTTTGCTTAAACCGCTGTTAGTTGAAATTCCTGCAGCTGCAGAAGTACCACACACTTTTGGGAACATAATTAAATTTGCTTTTGTGTTTGCTCCCCAAGCAGTGCTGATTTTGTTCCAGCTGTTATCGCTCCATTTTTCGTATCCATAATCTATGGTAGAGTTTGGTGAGTTATAAACTACTGCAGTATCACCATTACCCTGAGGTAAAGTAACCGATACAAAGAAACCGTTTGTAGCTGAAGCAGCGACAGGAGTAGCGAAGTCAAACGTGTAATAAATAATAGTAGAAGTACCTGCTACTGCTGAAAGTATTTGCGCCATAGTAGCAACTGTAGAGGCTACTACTGCTGTAGTTGGGCCTGTAGCCAACGCACCGTTGTAAATCTTTAAAGCCACTGTAGACGTTGCAGTTCCACCTGTTCCGCGTGTTGCGTTTTTAAAGAAACCAACAGTAACACCGGTAATTGATGGTGAATTGATAGCACTGTAAGTAGCAACCGGGAAGAAATTTGCTTTTTCAAGATCACCATAACAGTTTGTACCATAAACATAACCAGCAGCAGGGCTACAACCAGGAGTTGCAGTGTCTGATCCCGCAGTAGCTAATGATACTGAGCCATTTTGGACAGTAGCGATAGTATCGCAAAAATTGGCTGTGGTTTTGTAAGTTAGTGATTTTCCCATTTCAGGTGCAACACCCATGTTGATGGTAGTGTTCACTCTTTTACCGTTTGTTTGTGCACTAACAGTTACCACTGAGGCAACCGCTAAAATCGAAAGTAATTGTTTAATCATAATGTAATAATTTTTAAATTTAGGGTACAAATATACTATTAAAATTAACGGAAACAAGCTTTTAGGGTGTGGTATTTTAGCCACAACTTAATGTGGCACAAGGTTTTACGTATTCGCAACCCTTTTGCATTAACTCTTTTCAATTGATAGCTTGCCCTTAGTCTGCCGGACTATACACTATTTTCCCAGGTTATTAAATATCAGAGGTGTAAAAGCAGTTAATTTATTGAGCTTAATTCTACTTCAATTCATTACGTTTTTTAGCCGGAAGGCTTTTCACGATTAACTCATAAGAATCATCTATCCATTCGCTAATCATTTTATTTGGAATGGCGCCCGCACAAACAACCGTGTTCCAGTGCGCTTTATTCATGTGATACCCCGGCAGAACATTCGCGTATTTTTCACGCAGTTCAATCGCTTTTGTGGATCGCTCTTAACATTAAAACTTAAAGGATCAGCATCCAGCGACAAAAGTAAAAACATTTTACCGCCCACTTTAAAAACAAGCGTTTCATTATCAAATGGAAAACTTTCTTCCACTCCGTTTTTTTTAAGACAATAATCCCTTATTTCCTCAGCAGTCATAATTCAATTAGTTATACCAAATATGCGGATTTTTCAGCCAGATATAAAACTCACATTTTTAACCGTTGAATCTTTGTGATATTTGTATCCGGAAGCTACTGGCGCAAAAAAATAGTTAACAGAAAGGGTTTTTTCTTCAAAACTATTTTACTAAGTTTGGCATTCATAAAATCTAAATTAACTAAATAACAAATAAAACAATCATGAGCACAAAAAAGACATCGGGAGGATTCCCATTAGTGGTATCGGCGTTAGCTATTGTAATCTGTATCTGCATCGGATGGTTCATCTACAAAGCCGTTTTAGGTTCTCCTTCCAATTTTGAAGGCGGCGATTCTGAAAAAGGTCACCCTCACAACATTCTTGGAACCATGTATAAAGGTGGTTTTATAGTGCCTATCCTGATTGGTTTTCTTTTAACTGTTATCACTTTCGCAATCGAGCGTTTCATCACCATCATGAAAGCTAACGGTGCGGGTAATACCGATAAATTTGTGGCTAAAATTAAAGCTCTTATCGCTAATCATGATTTCGCCGGCGCTATCGCTGAGTGCGACAAACAAAAAGGTTCGCTTGCAAATGTGGTTCACGAAGGAATTTTAAAATACCAGTTCGTTCAAAACGACCCTGTAATGGATAAAGAAGCAAAAGTTCACGCTATTCAAAAAGCTATTGAAGAGGCTACTGCATTAGAATTACCAATGTTATCTAAAAACATGGTTGTTATTTCTACCATGGCTTCTATTGGAACCTTAGCCGGTCTTATCGGAACGGTTGTGGGTATGATTCGTGCCTTCGCCGCCCTTTCTGCTGCAGGAGCTCCTGATACATCGGCTCTAGCAACAGGTATTTCTGAGGCACTTGTAAATACTTTGGTTGGTATCTTAACTTCCGCTTTCGCGATTATTTTTTATAACTATTTCAGTAATAGAATTGATCAGATCACTTACGCGATGGATGAAGCAGGATTCTCTATCATCCAGGAATTCCAGACTTCCGGAAAATAATTCTGAATTTTTATTCAGGATCATTTATGGAAAATTAAATATTTATTCATCTTAATTAAAAGATCTAAACAATGTCAAAAAAACCATCAAAAGGAGGCGCTCCGGCACTGGACATGACACCCATGGTGGATCTTGCGTTTCTGCTCGTTACCTTTTTTATGTTAACGGCTTCGTTTCGCATGGCAGAACCTGTTGTAGTTGATCCGCCCTCATCCATTGGTAAGGTTGACTTACCTGATAACCACATTCTGGTTACCATTGATGATAAAGGACGCGCGTTTTTCGGGATCAGCAACTCTACTGCAAAAATGAACGCTCTGCGCGAAATGGCCGCTAAATACAAAGTTCCTTTTACTGAACAACAGATCATTAAATTCAGCGGTTTGCCTAGTTTCGGCGTAGATATTAAAGATCTGCCACGTTACATAGATACCAAAGAAGATAAACGTTCATCGTTTCAACCACAAAAAGGTGTGCCCCTGGACACTATTACACCTAACAATCAATTGAAAGACTGGATAGCGATAGGCGGACGTAAAGCGGTGGAAATGTATGAAGTTGCCAAAACAAAAGCTGCAGAGGCCGGCGGCGACTTTAAAGCGGAAAAACCACGTTATGCCATAAAATGCGCTGCAAGCACTAAATACATTTATGTAAAAGATGTAATTAAAACTTTTACCGATTTAAAATTATATCAGTTTAATTTAATTACACAGTTAGAAGGCGGCGGTACGGTTGTACAACCCGAAAAGTAATGCATAATTAATTTAAAAATTTAAACAATGGCAGAAATACAAGAAGGCGGCGGCGGTAAAAAAGGCGGTAAGAAAAGGGCCAAAAAACAGAGCACCCGGATTGACATGACACCCATGGTGGATTTAGCGTTTTTGTTGTTAACGTTTTTCGTGTTAACAGCTACATTCAGCAAGCCAAAATCCATGGAGTTAACTTTCCCTGCTCCACCCGATAACCCTAAAGACCAACCACCCATTAAAAATGGAATTACTTTTTTATTATCAAAAGATGACCGCATTTTTTATTACGAAGGGGAGTTCAGACCTAAGGATGATGAGAAAGGTATGAAGACCCAACTTTCAGAACTTAATTTTTCAAAAGAAAGTTTAAGAAAATATTTGCTTGAGAAAAACAAAGACATGCAAAAGCAGGTGAAAGATCTTATTATAAAACACGAAGCAAAACAACTGGAGGATAGCACCTTTAAACGATTGGTAAGAGAAAGAAAGGCGGATAAAATGACGCCGACCTTCCTTATTAAAACAGATGATAAGGCTACTTACAAAAATGTGATCGACGTTATTGATGAGCTCAATTACAATGTAGTTGGTAAATATGTGATGGTTGACATTTTAAAACCTGAAATGGACCTGGTAACTGAAAAAGTAGGACAATAAAAAAAGGAGGAAATATGTTACAAAACTGGAATAATTTAACCCTGGATGCGCGCAACGATCTTGTATTTGCCGGCAGGAACCAGAATTATGGGGCCTTTGAGCTTCGCCGCAATTACAACCTGCGCGTAACCATGATTATTGGAGGGATGATTCTTTTCTCTGTGGCCTTGTTTGGCTTAAAGAAATTTATGGATCGCCCAAAAAGTGAAGAAACTGTTGAGAATCTTAAAGTGGAGCAGATTGATTTAACGCCTCCTCCTCCGATTGAAGATGTTCCACCACCACCACCACCGCCACCACCGCCGCCAATGGTTGAAATGGTAAAATTTACACCGCCGGTTATTAAAGATGATGCAGTGGAAGAAGAGCCGCAAAAAACCATTGAAGAGGTTAAGGATGTTAACGTAGGCACAAAAGATCAGGAAGGCGACAAAGATATTGTTGCACCGCCAACTGAAGAAAAAGGATCAACTGAACCTGCAGCTCCGGAGATTTTTACAATTGTAGAAGAGCAGGCTGAGTTTCCCGGTGGTATTGCAGCGATGCAAAAATACATGAGAGATAATACCCAGTATCCTACCATGGCCCGTGAAGCTGGCATCAGCGGAAAATGCTTTTTAAAGTTTGTTGTAAATGAAGATGGAAGCATCAGTAATGTTGAAATTCTTAAAGGTGTTCCAGGTTGCGCCGATTGCGACCGCGAAGCTATTCGCGTTGTTAAATCAATGCCAAAATGGAAACCCGCTAAAATGACCGGACGTTCAGTTAAATGTTATTTTAACCTTCCGTTCAACTTTAAAATTCAATAATAAAAAAATAAAATTATAAAGAAGCCATAACATGCAGTTGTGGCTTTTTTTGTCTCCATTTAATAAAAGCGAAGAGAAAATGAAAGTAGGATTGCAATCGGTTACACTCTGGTTTGGCGTAGTAATGGTTTTAATGGTTACCGCCGGCGCACTTGCCATAGCGTTTACCGATGTTATGAGTGATAGACTTTATGGTGCTAAAAGAATTGGTTTCGTAGTGCTGTTATTAGCTTATGCTGTTTACCGCAGCTTTAGAATTTACCAGGTAATGAAATACACGAAGAATGAAGAGTAATTTTTTTTCCAGTAAAAAATTGGCAATGGGCGGAAAGCATGTGGCCGGGTTTATTAAGGGCATTCTGCTTTGTGCAATCTGCCTTTTGTATAACGGTTGCTCCACTCCTTACTTTAAAAACGATTACGAAGATAATTCTCCCACCTCAGGCAAATTAAAAGTTCTTTACGATGAAGGTCTTCAGTTACATGTAGAGAACCAGGCTTATACTTTTATGGCGCATTACGAACATGCCAGCGTTCAGATAGTTCCTGCCTCCGAAGATGAAGCCGTGCAGGCCTTGTATAACGACAGCTGCAAGCTTATTATTATTTCAAGGCCCCTGAACGAAAAAGAGAGAAAAGCGTTTTCATCAAAAGACATGACTCCGGCCTATTCAGCAGTTGCTAAAAGCGGTGTGGCCCTTATAACCAATATTAATACGCCCATTGACGTTTTAAATAAACAGCAGGTGTTCGATCTTTTAACCAAACCTTTTGTATGTAAAGATTCTTTAAGCAATGATACAAAACTGAGTGTGCTCTTTGATAAGAAGAATTCTTCGGTAATGCATTACCTGCAGGATTCTGTTTTAAAAGGTGAAAAGTTTTCTTCTAACTGTACCGTGCTTGGCTCTACTCTTGAAAGCATTAATTTTGTCGCGAAAAATAAAAACACCATCGCTTTTATTGATTTTGCATGGTTAAGTGATGTGGACGATTCTTTATACAAAGCAAATAAAAGCAGGGTTAAGTTTATCGCCATTGGAAAAGGACCTCAGGCCAATAAAAATAACGAATACGAATATCCCAGTCCCAACAGTTTTAAACTGGGCACCTACCCTTTCACCCGCACGGTATACATTTACCGCCGCAGCGGTGAGTTTAGCCTGGGGAAAGGCTTTGAAACATTTATTGCGGGCCCTAACGGTCAAACTTCATTTCTAAAGCAGGGCTTGCTGCCAACAAAACAACAGGAAAGAAGCATTCAAATAAATACTGCACCTTTAAACACTCATTAATTTTCAGCAATCATAAAATTCCCTAAAACCAAAACAAGTTTTACATTTGGCACGTACCTTGCAAAACAATATTTACTTAAATTTAAGCTCATATTATTAAAATGAAGAAGACTATTTATATCGCATCGATCGCATTATTTACTGGTTCAGGCTTTGCGCAAACTTTACAGGAAGCAATTAATAAAACGGAGAATGAACGCTACGATAATGCGGCTTCTGATTTTTTTTCCCTGATAAAAAAAGAACCGGCCAAGGGTGAAAACTATTTTTATTTTGGAGAAAACTATTTTAAACGTGGTGATATTGACAGCGCTAATATCATGTACTCAAAAGGTGTTGAACTAAACGCCACCAACCCATTAAACTACGTGGGCCTTGGAAAAGTGTTTTTATCAAAGAATAATGTGAACGATGCCAAAACTCAGTTCTTTAAAGCCGCAAGCATAGCGCAGAACAAAAATGCGGAAGTGATGCGCCGGACAGCCGAAGCCTGGATAACAACCGATAACAAAAATCCTGACGAAGCCATTAACCAGATAAATAACGCAATTAAACTCGATCCAAAAAATCCTGAAAATTATATTATACTTGGAGACGCTCAGTTAGAAAAAACGCCTGCTGACGGAGGTCCGGCTATTAAAAGCTATAAAATGGCCGGAACACTTAATCCAAAAAGCACCAAAGGAATTTTAAGTGAAGGGAAATTATACAAGCGCGGAAGAAACTATCAATTAGCGCTTGACAAATATAAAGAAGCTGAAGCCATTGATGCCACCTATGCGCCGGCTTACAGAGAAAAGGCTGAATTATACTTTCTTGCAGGCCAAAACGCAAAGTCTATTGAAAACTGGAAAAAATATTTAGAGCTTAACAACAGCGCTTACGCGCGTTACCGCTTTATGAGCGCCTTGTATAAAAACAAACAATATGCGGAAGCAATAACAGAATATGAAAATTTGAAGAAATCTAACTTCAATAATATTTATCTGGAGCGTATTGCCGCGCAGTGTTATTATGAAATGGGTGATAAAACCGATAAAGACGCTTATAACAAAGGTCTTAAATCCATTGAAGATTTCTTTCAAAAAGCCGGGCCAAATTTTAAATACCTTGGTACAGATTATAAATACAAAGGTCTTTTATTAATGAAAACCGGGAAAGACAGTCTGGGTATTTTAGAAATGGACAAAGCCATAAAACTCGACACGGCCATTGCCGGCGAGGTTTACAGCGAGATCGCCAATTCCGCTTACAAAGCAAAAAAGTACGATAAAGCTATTTCTTATTATGAGAAAAAATTTGCGAAAGATCCTAAATCGCTTAACAACAACGATTGGTTTAATTTAGGCCGCGCCTATTATTACACCGCCGAAACTATTAAGAATGGTGTTGCGAATTTAAAAGACGCGAAAATAAAAGCGCAAAAAGAAGCGGATGCGCGTCCCTTTTACGTGAAGGCCGATACTGCCTTTTCTTACCTTGTACGCTTAAACCCTTCATGGCCGCTGGCCTACACATGGAGAGGCCGCGCCAATTTTTCACAGGATCTGAAAGCCGAAAAAGATCTTGCCAAACAACAATACGAAAAAGTTTTAAGTGTTGTTAAGCCTGAAGAAAAAACAACAACCTATAAAAGTAATGTTATTGAAGCGTTGGAATATTTAGGTTATTATTATGTAACACATAAAGATAAAGCGAAGGCCGATGAAATGTGGAACGCGGTTAAAGAAATAGATCCCGCAAACGAAAAAGCAAAAAACTATTTCGCGCCGCCTAAGCCGGGATCAAAACCTAATTAATTTAAAGAACCCAGACAATAGTTTGGGTTTTTTTGTAAACTATAAGCCCATGTTAGATAAAAAAAACTATGTTAATGGTCAAAAGGTTTATGAATTAAAAAATGACCGGCTGACTTATTTTTTTAAAACCGGCATTACAAAAGCGGAAGGAGCCTTTATTAAGAACCAAATGCAAGGCGAGTGGAAGTTTTATCGCGAAAACGGTGAGTTGTGGCAGATCGGGAATTTTAAAAACAACTTAAAGCATGGTAAATTTATCCGCTATAACAAACGGGGTACCATTGAGTACGAAGCTGATTTTGATACTGGGAAAGTGAAGTCTAAAGGCAAATAATCAAGCAACTATTTCTTTTTTTTATTTTCGCCCCATGTCTTATACTCATTCTGCTGCTCAGGCTTAAATGCTGGTGCACGACGCAGGGGTTCACATTCTTTTAATGAGGCATAACAGTCTGCAGGAAGCTTTTGATACAATTCGGTTCCTTTGGTTTTCCATTCGATCATATCCTCACTTACCTCTTTTATTACTTTGGCAGGATTTCCTACAACTACTTTGCGCTTTTCAATGATCATGTCGGCCGGAATAAAAGTAAGAGCCCCCACAATGCACTCATCGCCTATCACCGCGTTATCCATAATCACGCTGTTCATGCCTATCAGAGCATTTCTGCCTATTGTGGCGCCATGTATAATGGCCCCATGTCCAATATGAGCCGATTCTTTCAATAAAACCGTTGTGCCGGGAAACATGTGCAGGGTGCAGTTTTCCTGAACGTTGCAGCCATCCTCAATTATAATTTGTCCCCAGTCGCCACGAATGGCGGCACCAGGACCTATGTACACATCTTTTCCTATCGTTACATTTCCGGTAACAGTGGCATTGGGGTGTATAAAAGCACTCCTGTGGATCACGGGTTTATACCCGTTAAATTCAAAAATATTAGCCATAATTTTTAGTGATCTAAATGTACCAAATAATTCTCAGGGACGGCAAAACGGGTGAGAAATATATAATGCTACTATTCATAGCAATACTTTGCTTGTTTATGTAGTAATTTTGAATAAAATATAAACAATTATGCAAACAAAATTACAATTCGGTAATCCATCAACTTTCCAGGAGTGGAGTAATTTTAAAGGGATTTTAAAGCAGGTTAAAACAGAAGAAAAACCTTTATTAAAAAACGGTAATAGTTCTGAAAGTTTGGTGCTTCATTTAACCCAACAATTGCAGGGCGGAGGGATTATAAAAAACTTCGGTGATCCTGAAATCCTAACCTTGCCTTCATTTTCAGAAACAGTATTGATCAAAAAAGCGGTATAAAATCATCCATCATAATCTGGGCGTTACCTTCCGCTTGTTGTAGTTACCGCAGCGGACGGAAGGCCTGCAGTTTATCCTGAACCTGTTGGAGAATTGCAAGTCTTCGCCTTTCATACTCTTAATCTGTCGGCTACTCAGGCTCCGGGCTTTCCGCTTCAATTCTTAACGCGGCTTCGAATCGTCATTAAGTTTATCAGGGTTTGGGAATTGATTTAACTAAGAAAAATATACTGGAAATGAATCCGTTGAAGGTATTAGAATTTCTCTACTGGCTTTCGGCAAATTTTTTAAAAGCCCTCAAATATTTCAGTGATTGTTTTTTAAACATGCCGGGCATTAGCATGGCAATAAATTTCATAAACCCTTTGAATTGAAATTCATGTTCGGTAATATATTTTGTTTTGGACTCAGAAATTTTCACAAACTTATTTTTTACAATATTAAAACCGTTTTTTGCTTCGTAAGTTCCGCTAAACTCATGAGGCAAATTGCGAATTGTAACCGTTTCAATCATTTCCATTTCACGTTTGCCCATTTTAAATTTTAGTCTTGATTTTCCGCCCGGCTGTCCGGGTGTTCCGCTCAGGTGTTCGAAGCTTTGAAGACCTTCCATCCATTTCTTCATGTTTTCCGGATGATCAAAAAGGGCAATCACTTTATCGATTGGTTTGTTGATCTCTATTTCAGTTGTGTATTTCATAATACTAAAGATAACAAGTTTTTAAATGATTTTTTAAATGCCGGGTTCCGTTTTTTTGATTCACAAATTTCATGCGTTTTCCAGGCGTCAAAACGTAATATCTTCCCGCGTAAATTATCTGAACTTATAATTTAAACCCTACCAGGCAAACATCATCCACTTGCTCAAGATCACCTTTCCATTCATTAAAGCTGTTGTCAATAATTTGTTTTTGAATTGAAAGTTCTTTCCCGGCAACATTTAAAAGCAGCTGCTGTAATTGCTTTGTTTTGTATTTTTTTCCTTTTCCAAAAGAACCTTCTTGCCTTCGTATTACCGGCCCACCAAACTGATCGGCATAACCATCTGTAAAAAGATAAAGCATAGCCCCTTCGCTGTAATCCATTTTAAAAAGGGAAAATTCATTCTGTTTCTCTCCCGCTCCCACAGGCATCTTATCCGTTTTAAGTTCGGTAAGTATTCCGTTTTTTATAGTTATTCCTTTCGTATTTGCCGAAGCATAGGTAATTTGCTTGTTGGCATTATCTATACATAGCAGTAACCCGTCAAAGCCGTCTTTTTGTGTTTCTTTCGAAACATTTTCAACCAATCGCATGCGCACGTAATCAAAAATTTTATTCGGCTCTCTGATTCCTTTTTCGTTAATGGCTTCGCTTAAAAAACCAATGCTTAAAAGACTCATAAATGCACCTGGCACACCATGTCCGGTACTGTCACAAACCGCCAGGTAAAATAATTCGCAGTTGGGAGCTTGTGGCTGCGCACTTCCGGCATTCTGTTTACCCGATGCTGAGGCCGCCCAGTAAAAGTCACCACTCACAATGTCTTTGGGTTTAAAAATTACAAAATAATCACGTAAATGTTCTTTTAAAAATGCGTCGTTAGCCAGCAATGTATATTGAATACGTTGGGCGTAGTTAATACTGTCAACAATTTCTTTTTGTTTTTGATCCACCAGATCTTTTTGTTTCTGTAGTTCATTCTTGCTCGAATGAAGCTCGCTGTTTTTAATTTCGATTTCCTGTTTCTGCAGAGAAAGTAATTTGTTGGCCGCGTGTTTAGCCCGGGAGCTTTTATATACAACGAACACCAGAACAAGCATAAGAATAAATCCTATTGTGAATGAATACCTGATGAGTTTTTGCTTTTTAATTTCCGTGTTTTTCAATTCACGTTCTTTATTAAGCAGCGTGATTGTTTGTTCCTTCTTTTCACTTTCATAACGTGTACTTATTTCGCTAACATTTTTTTCGCTTTCAAGAGTAAAGATGCTGTCGTAAAACGTTTTGTACAAAACCTGGTGGGCATATGCATTCCTGAAATCTCCCTGCATGGCATAAAGCTCGGCTAAACCTTTGTTAACATTACTAATAATATTTAGTGCATTTACTTCACGGCTAATTTTTAAGGCCTGCAGGTAATTTTCCTTTGCTTCTTCCGGTTTTTTTATTTTCAGGAAAAAATCAGCAAGTGTCTGATAACTATTTGCGAGATTATTTTTGGTGCCACTTAGTTTGGCATTCTCAAGATCTTTCTGATAATAGTAAAGTGCTTTGTCAAATTTACCAACCTCTTCATAATAATTTCCAAGACTGCTGTAGTAGATAGACAGTCCATATTTATAATTCAGCCGTTCTGCGATTTCCACAGCCTTTTCAATGTTTATTCTTGCCTTTTCATATTCCTTCAAACTTAAATATGTGCTTCCAAGATTGTTGTAGGTAGTTGAAAGATCTTCCTCGTTGCCGAGATCTTTCGTTATTTGTAAATCTTTAAGATAGTACTCAAGTGCCTTGTCGAATTTACCCTGCTCATCGTAAACATTTGCAAGATTATTGTAAGCCTGGGCCACAATGGATTTCATGTTGTTCTTTTCTGCAACCGCAATTTCCTTCATGTAAAACTCGTGCGCTTTTTTAAAATTTGCCTGATCAAGATAAATGGCGGCCATCGTATTGTAATTACTGACAATCTCAAAGTTGTTTTTAATGCCAGGTAATAATTTTATCTGTTCGGTTAAAAAGTATTGGGCGCGCTGAAAATCGCCGAGCTCATAATAGCATCTTCCAATATTTAGTAATGCCGAACTCTGGTTTAGAGTATCATTGGATTTTATGCTGGACTTGTATGCGCGTTCCAAATAACCAACAGCATCAGAATAAAAATTATTATTATAATATTTAAAGCCAATGGTATTAAGCGCCAGGGAAAGACCCTGATGATCATTGAGCTTGTTTGCCAACTGCATGGCTTTGTTGGCAGTTATTAAAGATCTCTTAAAATCATCGTCTTCTTCGGCGATAACATTCAGCAACCTCATTTGTTCATTATCGGATGAAGCCTTTGACAGCAAAGTGTTCAGGCTATCCAGTATTTTTGTTTGACCATGAAAAAATAACGGCAGAAAAGTAAAAAGAAGAAAAAGATATTTAATTACAGGACTTCTCACAAAAGGGGTTAGAGGATGTAAAATACTAAAAAATATTTATTTCCGTGCGATATTAAAATGCAAGCAGCAATTAGCCTCAATTGCAGACGGGAATTCTTTTAAAAACTGAGATACTTCGATTAACAGATAATCTTTTCCATTTTAATATTGGCCCTTTCATAATGACCAGGTTCCAGCTGAACCTCGTTAAAGCCATATTTTTTATAGATATGAATGGCAGAACCAAGGCTGTTGTTGGAGTATAATACAACTTTTTTAATTTTCATTTGAAGGGCAACTTCCAGGCAATGATCCATTAGTAACTTGCCAATTCCAAGGCCTTGCGCGCTCTGTGTAACAGCCATTTTACCCAGTTCGTAAACATCTTTCTCTACTTTTAATAAACTTGCAGTCCCAACAATTTGATCCTTGTATTTTGCATAATAAATGAAACCGCCCTTGTCAATTATTTCTTCTTTAGGATTGGAGAGCTGCAAAACATCTATGGGTTCTACCCGAAAATATTTTTGAAGCCATTCTACATTCAATGTTTTAATGTGTTCTTTAAGCTCTTCTGAATAGTCAATAATTTTAACCTTATTCATAATTTTAAAATCTTGCCTCAATTATTGATCGGCCATTTTTCGCGCTTCGTTTAGATCAATGCGTTCGCCATTTTTAATTGCTATTACAAAACAATCTTTAAAACCATTTTGTTTCAACTGCCCCTGATGCGCAAATGCATCCTTTATTGAATTATAATTTCCGGAAGTGTATTTTAAAACATTCTTCACTTTGTAAAACGATGGCTCTTTCACCATGCTGAATTTTGTATCCTTTAGGTCCAGCGCCACATCACTGCTGGCAAACTGCACTTTAAAAACAATTTCAGCTTTTGTTACTGCATTCCCATCTTTAACATCATCCGTCTGAATCTTTTTTTCTTTTTTATATTTTTCGGCAAGGGCCTTAGCGCCTATAATACTATCGGCCTTTTGCTCCACTAATATCACGCTGTCTTTCCTTTCAGGCTCTTTTATGAACTTAACTTCTTCCGGCTTTTTATCTTCCTCCGCAAGCTCATCATCAGGGTCCAATTTTTTTTGTCCTGGTATGTTTCCGGCCTTTATATTTTCATTTTCTAACGGTACCTGATTTTCAATTTCATCAGTATACTCTTTTTTTGACCCTTCCAGTTCATCCTTATACTTTCTTAATCCTCTGAATATAGCCTTGGCGCAATAGTCCTGACCTTGTTTGCTTCCTAAAAACTGCTCTTCCAGCGGGTTGGTAAGGTATCCAATTTCTGTAAGTATGCTTGGCATGGACGTGCGCCACAACACCCATATACTTTGCCGGTGCACCCCTTTGTCCACCCTTCCCGCTTTTTTACTATACTCTTCCTGCAGCTTTACAGCAAGGCTGGCGCTTTGAATAACGTATGCAGAAGTATAGTTGCTCATAATAATATAACTCTCTTCGCTTTCAGGATCAAATCCGCCGTATTTTTTTTCGTAATTGTCCTCTAAAAAAATGGCGGAGTTTTCGCGTGTTGCCACTTTCATTTTACCTTCTTCATTTTTTAAACCCATCACGTACGTTTCAGTTCCAAAAGGCACTGGGTTAGGTTTTTCCACCACTACCATTTTACCTTTTTTGTTTTTATACATTTTCACCCGCTTCTTGCCGGTTTTGGCGTCCCTTATGATCACAGGCTTTCCGGCGGCATTGCAATGAATAGATAAAAAGAGGTCGGCCTTGGCTTTATTAGCTATCTGAGCACGGTCTTCAAGTTCTACAAATACATCGGTGGTTCGGGTGTAAATTACTTTTACATCCTTCATGTTTTCTTCTATAAGTTTACCCAGCTTTAAGGCAACCGCCAGTGACACGTCTTTTTCTTTACAGGAAACGCCGTTGCACCCTGGGTCTTTTCCTCCGTGACCGGGATCAATAACTATTATTTTCAGGCTGCCGCTTTTTCCTTTATATGCTGTAAAGCCCCATAAGACTAAGGCTCCAATAATTAATATAAAAAAATATTGTATTTTTTTAACCATCTGTACTTATAAAACAAAGCTCTATACCGTAAAGTATTGTAGCTTTGTAAGTTCGACACTAAAAATATCTGATAACGTTTGACCATACAGCCAAATAATAAAGTATTTTTCTTCCTATTAGTGTTAATATCTTTTATTCCCGCTATTGTAAACGCACAAACCACCCCAAAGGATACGTTAAAAAAAGTTAGCGTAGATACCCTTACTGCGTCTGATGAAGGTGAATCCATCGAAACTCAAATATCCTATGGCGCCGAAGACAGTACCGTTTATCTTGCATCCGCCTCCAAAGTGCTGCTTTATGGCAAGGCCACCGTTGTATATGCCGATATGAACTTAAAGGCCGAATACATTGAAATTGATTATGACAAAAACCTGGTAACCGCATTTGGTAAAAAAGACAGTGCAGGCAAAAATGTTGGCACGCCTGTTTTTAAAGATGGCGATCAGGAGATGAACGCCGAAAAAATAATGTATAATCTTAAAACCAAAAAGGGGAAAATTTTTAACGCCCTCACCAAACAAGGTGAACTTTTGGTTGTAGGTAAAGAAATTAAAAAAGACAGCAGCAATGTTATTTACATGAAGGATATGCGCTGCATCCCTTGCCAGTACGAAGATGCGCGAACGGTTTTCAAAGCTTCACGTGCCAAAATAATACCTGATGACAAAATTGTAACAGGTCCCATGTTTCTTGAAATTGGCGGCGTTCCTACACCCCTCGGACTGCCTTTCGGGTATTTTCCCAATACCAAAAAACAACACAACGGAATTTTATTGCCTCAGTTTGGTAATTCAACGGCCCTTGGTTACAATTTACGTGATGGGGGCTTTTATTGGGGAATAAATGATAAAACCGATATGATCATTCGTGGCGATATTTACGCGAATGGAAGCTGGTCGCTGAAAACAAACAATAACTACAATGTGCTTTACAAATCAGTAGGCGCTCTTAATTTAGCTTACAGCCAGTTTAACATTGGCGATAAAGACATACCAAATCAATTAAGTAAAGAAAAAACATACTCCGTAGGCTGGCAGCACGCTCAGGATAATAAAAATAATCCAACCGTGAGGTTTACCGCTAATGTTAACTTTGTAAATAACCAGCGTATAAACCGTTTAAATGCCATTAATTCGGGCCAGTTTCTGAATAACACATTTCAGTCGAACATTAATTTTACAAAATCATTTAAAGCGAGCTCATTGAGTTTAAACGCAACGCACAGTCAAAACAGTTTAAGTCATTTTGCTGAGGTTACTTTTCCTTCACTGACTTATAACGTTAATCGTTTTTATCCGTTTAAAAGAGAAAATGCGGTTAAGCAAAATGTGCTTGATAAAATTGGTATTAATTATTTGTTTGAAGCACGCAATACATTAAGCGGAGCAGACTCTACTCTTTTTAAAGGCGATCTTGAAAACAAACTAAAGTATGGTATTAAGCACTCTCTGCCAATCTCAACCAACTTTAATGTTTTTAAATACATTACCGTTACTCCCGCTATTAACCTTTCATCAGTAATGTATACAAAGGGCACACGAAAAGAATACATACCTCAT
Organism: Bacteroidota bacterium; assembly: GCA_025963735.1. Classification (GTDB taxonomy): domain Bacteria; phylum Bacteroidota; class Bacteroidia; order B-17B0; family Aurantibacillaceae; genus Aurantibacillus. The sequence goes on along the minus strand of JAOQAF010000208.1, from coordinate 13,385 downwards.
TTCACTCCAACTTCAAATGTAAAAACAGATACCGTTAGCGGCTTTGTTGGAGGTTATGATGCCAACTTTACTACGGCCTTAAATACCAAAGTCTTTTTCGATTATGCTTTTAATAAAGGAAAGGTAAAACAAATCAGACACCTATTAATTCCAACGCTTACTTATTCTTACCGTCCTGATTTTGGAGCAGACCAGTTTGGCTTTTGGAAAAATGTTCAGACAGACACAACCGGTAAAAATTTCCAACGGTACAGCGTATTTGACAACACTCTGTTTGGCGGGCCGGCACCCGGAAAAACCAATGCTTTAGGAATTAACCTGAACAATAACATTGAAGCGAAAGTAAGAAAAACTACGGATACCGGTTTTACGTACAATAAGGTTAGTTTGCTTCAGAACATCAGTTTAAATACCGCTTATAATTTTGCAGCCGATAGTTTTAAAATGAGCGTAATAGGTATCAGCGCCAGAACCAAATTGTTTAAATATTTTGATGTGGTTGCCAATTCTAATTTCGATCCGTATGGTTATGATAAAATCACAAAAAAACGCCTAAAGGAGTATTCCTACAACAGCAATTCGCAGGTGGTTCAATTCAACAATGCCAACCTTGCACTTAACACCTCTTTTGGAAGCAACCAGCTGGAGGCAATGCGTAAAACACGGCAGGCTCCTAACATGACTAATGGTGCGGAGCGCGGCGCGGTAGATGATCTCGATAAACAGGAAAAATTGCCCTGGAACCTGAATGTATATTATAACCTGGCACTAAATAATTTAAATTATAATACTTTAAAACCAACACAGACCTTAAATTTCAGTGGCGACATAGCTCCTACAAAATTCTGGAAACTGGGTATAACAAGTGGTTTCGATTTTACCAATAAGAGGGTGAGTTATACAAGTATAAATATTTACCGCGATTTGAAATGCTGGGAAGCACATATAGATTGGGTTCCTTTTGGAGTCAGAAAAAGTTATTATTTAACTATCAATTTAAAATCTTCAATGCTCCGCGATTTTAAAATCCCAAAAAGAAGTATTCCAATGGATAATTTTTAAAACATGAAAACAATTCATTACCTATTCATCGTTCTGTTTTGTTTCACCATCTTCTCTTTTCAAACAGATAAGAATATTTTGCTATGGAAAGAAAACCGCCCGCTTACCTGGGATGATTTTAACGGGAAGCCCGAACGAAGATTTGCCGCAGCCTCTACCCACTACGACATTCTCAAATCATTGTCGTCTAAAGATAAAAGCACCGCAACAGTTAAAATTGAAGCGGTTTTTTTCAGACATAAATCCTGGAAAAATAAAGACTGGCTTAGCGATGAAATACTCGCTCATGAACAAAAACATTTTGATATAGTGGAATTGTATGCGCGCAAATTAAGAAAAGCACTTAAGGAAAATAAATTTAGAAGTTACAGCGAGCTTGAAAATAAATTGCAGGCCTTATATGACCAATTTGATGATGAAATGGATCTTTATCAGGATAAATATGATGAAGAAACGGATGGTTCCATGAAGGGCACTCAGCAACGAGCTTGGCAGAAAAAAATCACGGAGGAACTAAAAACGCTGGATGAATATAAAGAAACAGCTTTTGAAGTAAAGTTTCAGTGAGCCTAATAATTAAAGGATTTCAATTAACTCGTATGGTCAGCAACAATTACCCATTTATTATTTATTTTTTTCCAAAGCAGTGTAAAATAACCTCCCACAGTTTTTTCCTTTTTATTTAAGGTCCATTTACCAATTACATATACAGCACTTTTGCCAAGTAATTCTGCGCTGTTAATATCAAAAACCAATTGGCCCATTGCATCTTCGTTTGGATAGGATTTTTTATAATTATCAAATGTTTTTTGCCAGCCGTAGGTTAAACCGTTTTTACCAATAAATTTTAAACTGTCGCTCTTCCAGTAATGTTCCATAAAGCCGGCAATGTCATATTTATTCCACGCTTGCTGCTGTTTATTCATAAGGCTTTTAACCGTTTCTAGTTCCTTTTGTGAAAGCAGATTAAAACAGAGTGCCGTTATAAAAAGGGTTAAAATGTATTTCATGAAATGGGTTTTTATAAATGTAAAAAAAATATTACATTTGCCCCAGTTCTTTACCATACTTATCAAGAAAGACAGAGGGATACGCCCGAAGAAGTCTTCCCAACCCTTTACTAATTAAGAATTAGGAATTAAGAATTAAGAATTGGTAGCCCATTTTTAATTTTCAATTTTCAATTTTCAATTTTTAAAAAGAAGGTGGTAAATCGTCACGCAAAACATACGTGAGAGATAAGTCAGAACAATATGAATTTTTAATTTAAAATAACATAACCCTTCTGGCCAAAAAACAGAAGGGTTTTTTTTTGCCTTGTACAAGTTTTTAAATTTAAAGTGTATGAAAGTAGAAGAACGGTTTAGCAACCGTGTAGATAATTATATAAAATATCGTCCGCATTATCCTGAGGGCGTATACTCATTTTTACTTTCTGAAAAGTTAATTTTTCCCGGCGCGTTAATTGCCGACATTGGCTGTGGCACCGGTATTTCTTCTGAACTTTTTTTAAATCATAAACATAAAGTCATTGGGGTCGATCCAAATAATAATATGGTTCAGGCAGCTGTAACGTATTTAAACGATGTTAATTTTGTTCCAATTGTAGCTGCGGCCGAAAACACAACTTTGCAAAATCACAGCATCGATTTTATAATCTGCGCGCAGGCTTTTCATTGGTTTGATAAAGAAAAGGCCAGAATTGAATTCACCCGCATTTTAAAACCTGAATCTAAATTAGCATTGGTGTGGAATGACAGACAGACAAATACCTCCGACTTTTTAAAAGTGTATGAAGATTTTTTGCAGATGTTCGGTACTGATTACAAGGAGGTAAACCACAAAAACACGCAGGATAAAAAAATAATAGATTCATTTTTCGGTAAAAATTACAATCAAAAATTAATTTATAATTTTCAGGATCTTGATTTCGATGGCCTCAGAGGGCGCGTGCTTTCCTCCTCCTACATGCCCGATGAAACACACGCAGATTATGAATACATGATCTATTGCTTAAAAAAAATATTTCAACGTTACCAGCAAAACGGAACAGTAAAATTAGAATACGACACTAAAATATATTACGGACAATTGGACTAAAGTAAAATGACAGATATTAAAAAAGAATTAGAGAAGCGAATATTGATAATAGATGGTGCAATGGGCACTATGATACAACAATACAAACTGGAAGAGAAAGATTACCGCGGAAAACGTTTTGCCGACTGGCACAAAGATCTTCAGGGCAACAACGATTTGCTTTCCATTACGCGTCCTGATATTATCAAAGCGATTCATAAAGAGTATTTAAAGGCCGGCGCTGATATTATTGAAACCAATACCTTTAGCGGAACCAGTATTGCCATGGCAGATTACGAAATGCAGGAGCTGGTTTATGAATTGAACTTTGAATCCGCTAAAATTGCAAAAGAAGCGATCACTGAATTTCAAAAAGAAAATCCGGATATTGCTTCCGTTGCTAAATTCGTTGCCGGTGCAATTGGGCCCACCAACCGAACCCTTTCATTATCACCCAACGTTAATGATCCGGGCTTCCGGGCCGTTACCTTCGATGAAATGGTAACAGCCTATGAAGAGCAGGTACGTGGCCTTATCGACGGTGGCGCCGATATATTATTAATAGAAACCATTTTTGATACGCTGAATGCCAAGGCTGCTTTATTCGCCATACAAAATCATTGCAAAAAAATAAACCGTAAAATGCCTGTAATGGTTTCAGGTACTATTACCGACGCGAGCGGACGAACATTATCCGGGCAAACCACCGAAGCATTTTTAAATTCGGTATCGCATGTTGATCTTTTAAGTGTTGGTTTAAATTGTGCCCTTGGCGCTAAAGACATGCGTCCCTACCTTGAAGAGTTATCAGATAAAGCTCCTTTTTATGTAAGCGCGTATCCTAATGCGGGTCTGCCAAATCAGTTTGGCGAGTACGATGAAGACCCGCACACAATGGGCCATCAGATTGAAGATTTTTTAAAAGCCGGATTTTTAAACATTGTTGGGGGCTGTTGCGGTACTACTCCCGCACACATTCAACGCATTGCTGAACTTGCAAAAAATGCTAAGCCGCGTAAAAAACCTGAACCAGATACGCTTATGCATTTAAGCGGGCTCGAGCCTGTAACCCTTCGCCCCGAAAGTAATTTTATGAATGTTGGTGAAAGAACAAACGTTACAGGTTCAAAAAAATTCCTTCGTTTGATTAAAGAAAATAATTACGAAGAGGCTTTATCCATTGCTAAAGATCAGGTAGACGGCGGCGCTCAGGTTATTGACGTGAACATGGATGAAGGGATGCTTGACAGTGAAGCAGCCATGACAGTATTTTTAAATCTTATTGCCTCAGAGCCCGACATTTCAAGAGTGCCAATTATGATCGATTCTTCAAAATGGTCGGTTATAGAAGCCGGGTTAAAATGCGTGCAGGGCAAAGCCATTGTAAATTCAATTTCTTTAAAAGAAGGTGAAGAAAAATTTATTGAGCAGGCGCAAAAAGTAAAACAATACGGTGCCGCGGTTATTGTGATGGCCTTTGATGAAGTGGGCCAGGCCGATACCTTGCAACGAAGAATTGATATATGTAAACGCGCCTATGATGTTTTAGTTAATAAAGTTCACTTTCCCCCACAGGATATAATTTTTGATCCGAATATTTTTCCCGTTGCAACCGGCATGGAAGAACACCGTTTAAACGCGCTTGATTTTTTTAACGCGACAAAATGGATCAAGGAAAATTTACCATACGCCAAAGTGAGCGGCGGCGTTAGTAATGTTTCTTTTTCTTTCAGAGGTAATGATCATGTGCGTGAAGCCATCCACTCCGTGTTTTTATATCATGCCATAAAAAATGGTATGGACATGGGTATTGTAAATCCATCGCAACTGGTGATTTATGATGATATAGAAAAAGAATTACTGGAACTGGTGGAAGATGTTTTGTTGAATAGAAGAGATGATGCTACTGAAAGATTAGTAACTCATGCCGAATCATTAAAGGGGGTATCGGCCCAAAAAACAGAAAAGGATGAACAATGGCGAAAGGGCACTGTTGAAGAGCGTTTAAGCTACTCGCTGGTAAAAGGCCTGGTAGAACATATTGATGCAGATACCGAAGAGGCCCGTTTAAAACTAGGCAGGCCGCTCCACGTTATTGAAGGTCCGCTTATGGATGGAATGAATGTAGTAGGAGATTTGTTTGGAAGCGGAAAAATGTTTTTACCACAGGTTGTAAAAAGCGCCCGTGTAATGAAAAAAGCGGTTGCTTATCTTGAGCCTTATTTACAGGCAGAAAAAGAAGCGAACAGAAAAGCGGGCATTGTTGGCGATGGAAGGCAAAACGCAGGAAAGATTTTAATGGCCACAGTTAAAGGTGATGTTCACGATATTGGCAAAAATATTGTTGGCGTGGTATTGGCCTGCAATAATTACGAGATCATTGATCTGGGAGTTATGGTTTCATGTGATAAAATTCTGGAGGAAGCAAAGAAACATAACGTTGATGTTATTGGCTTAAGCGGATTGATAACCCCATCACTGGATGAAATGGTGCATGTGGCAAAAGAAATGGAAAGATTAGGGTTTAAAACTCCTTTATTAATAGGTGGCGCCACTACGTCAAAAGTTCATACAGCTGTAAAGATCGCGCAGAATTATTCGGGTCCTGTTGTACATGTAAATGATGCAAGTAAATCGGTTCCTGTTGCAAGCAGTTTAATTTCGAATGAATTGCGTGATGCCTTTATGGCAGATATTAATAAAGATTATGAACGCGTCCGCGAACAAAATAAAAACGCGCAGGGACAAAATAAATTTATTTCATTAGAAGAAGCACGTAAAAATAAATTTAAAGTTGACTGGGATAAAATTGAAATAGTTAAACCTAAAAAAACAGGAACTATTGTTTTTGATAATTACGATCTGAATGAAATAGCGCAGTATATTGACTGGACACCATTCTTCCATAGCTGGGAGATGAAAGGCTCCTATCCTAAAATATTAGAAGATAAGGAGCGTGGTGTTGAAGCAAAGAAATTATACAGAGATGCACAGCAAATGTTGAAGGAGATCATTTCTGAAAAATGGCTCATTGCAAAAGCAGTGGTGGGAATTTATCCTGCGGGTCAAATTAACGAAGATGACATAACGGTATTTGATGCCGAAGGAAAAAAACAAATTGAAACATTTCATACACTTCGCCAGCAAACAAAAAAACCTGCGGGTCAGTATAATATTGCCCTGGCTGATTTCGTAAAACCGCTTACCGCGTCATCCCGAGCGGAGTCGAGGGGTGGAGCGGATTTGAGCGAGGATCGGACGAAGCAATCTCAACCTACTGACTTTATCGGAGCCTTCGCTTGCTGTACAGGGTTTGGTATTGATGAACATGTAAAGAAGTTTGAGCAGGATCACGACGATTATAAAGCTATCATGTTAAAAGCCTTAGCCGACCGTTTAGCTGAAGCCTTTGCGGAATGTCTTCATAAAAAAGTTCGTAAAGAGATCTGGGGTTATGCACAGTATGAAAATTTAAAAAACGAAGATCTTATTAAGGAAGAATATGAGGGCATTCGTCCCGCGCCCGGGTATCCTGCACAGCCCGATCATCTCGAAAAGCTTTCGATATGGAATTTACTGGATGTTGAAAAAAACACCGGTATTATTTTAACCGAAAGTCTTGCAATGGTTCCTACAGCGGCCGTTAGCGGTTTGTACTTTGTAAATAAAGAAGCGCATTATTTTGGGCTGGGAAAAATTACTAAAGAGCAGGTTGAAGATTATGCCAAGCGTAAAAAGATAGATTTTAAAACTATGGAAAAATGGCTTGGGCCTGTTTTAGGGTATTAAAAAAATATTCATTTAATGGTTCACAAAGTTTTTTATCTTTATATCTTAAAATTATTATTATGAAAAAGTCAATTTTTAAAGCAGCTCTATTAGCAGGTATTTTTACTATTTCAGGTTATTCAGTTAACGCTCAAACAGTGAATGAAAAACAAGATAAAGAAAAGGTGCGCGAAGACAAAGAGCGCGTGAGAGAAGATAAGGTGAAGACTGAAAATGATAAGGCAAAATTAAAAGAAGATAAAGCTACTCATAAGAATAAAGGTGAAATAAAGGCCGATAGAAAACAGATCAAGGCTGATAAAACACAAACAAAAGCTGATAAGCAACAAGAAGCTGCTGATAAGGCAAAATTGAAAAACGATTAATCAGACTTAATTGTGATTAGGGCACAGGTAATTTAATTTGCCTGTGCCCTTTTTAATTTATGTTATTCTGTAACTGTCAGTAAAAGTCCTTGTGTATTTTATCGCGTTTAAAAATGAGTTTTGGGCGTTTCCCTTTTGCTTTGTTTAATTCTTTGATCGCAAAAGGGTCAGGCTTTACTCTCCAAGTCCTCGCCCGCCTTATTGCTATTTACGCCTAGGGCAGGGCTGTGGGCTTCCGCTGCAATCCTTAACGCAGCGCCATAAAACTCCTGCCCTTGTTGGTGAAAACATCAACAATAAAAAACTTTTAATAAAATATAAGTGCCGTTTATGTAAACGTTTTAACTTTGCAACCAACGCCCAATATGGGTTTCCCAACATTTTTTATAAATACTATATTTCATAGCAAGAGGTTGCTACTCACTTCCTATATCTTTGTCAATAAGTAAGGCTAAGTAGTGAAAAACAAAAAAGCAAGTGCGGGCAGATAAGGCTTAACTTTATTAAAACGGCAGAGAATTAAGAAATAAAATGCCGCTAAAACTGTAATCAATAAATAAAAAATAAAATGGCTAAAAAAAACGGGGAAGAGGTAATGGAAGTAGTTGACTCCAAAAAACCCACAATTAACTCCGAAAAATTAAAAGCACTTCAATTAACGTTAGACAAATTAGAGAAAACCTACGGTAAGGGTACGGTTATGAAACTTGGCGATAGCAAAGTAGAACAGATCGAATCTATTTCTACCGGCTCCCTTGGTCTTGACATCGCGCTGGGCATTGGTGGCTTACCAAAAGGCCGCGTGGTTGAAATCTACGGTCCCGAATCATCGGGTAAAACAACTTTGGCCATTCACGCCATTGCGAGTGTTCAAAAAACAGGCGGTATTGCTGCGTTTATAGATGCTGAACACGCCTTTGATCGTTCCTATGCCGAAAAATTAGGAGTAGATACAGGCAGTTTGTTGATCTCTCAGCCAGATAACGGTGAGCAGGCCCTGGAAATTGCCGATAATCTTATCCGTTCCGGTGCTATTGATTTAGTAGTTATAGATTCCGTGGCTGCTTTAACGCCAAAAGCCGAAATTGAAGGGGAAATGGGCGATAGCCGGATGGGCTTACAGGCGCGTTTAATGAGCCAGGCATTGCGTAAACTTACCGGTACTATTAATAAAACAGGCTGCTGCTGTATTTTCATTAACCAGTTACGCGAAAAGATCGGTATCATGTTTGGAAACCCTGAAACAACTACAGGCGGTAATGCGCTTAAATTCTACGCTTCGGTTCGTTTAGATATCAGAAGAATCAGCCAGATTAAAGATGGCGAAACCGTTAGTGGTAATCGCGCACGCGTAAAGGTAATTAAGAATAAACTCGCGCCTCCATTCCGCCAGGCTGAGTTCGATATCATTTTTGGTGAAGGAATAAGTAAAGTTGGTGAGATCATTGATATTGGTGTTGAAAAAGGCATTATTAAAAAAGCGGGATCATGGTTCAGTTACGAAGAAACTAAATTGGGCCAGGGCCGCGACTCTGTGAAAGCATTGTTTGCCGAAAATCCTGATCTTGCTGAAGAGATTGAAAATAAGATCAAAGATTTGTTAAGCGCGGAAGCTGCTTCTTAAAAATGCTTTAAAATGCTGAGACGCATACGGTAATTATAGGTTTTGCCAAGGGCCAAGTGGTTACCGTATGTTTCAGTCCAGTTAAATTGCGCGCTTGCTTTGCCAGGGTAAATGTGCATTAAACGGACTTTAAAACATGGTTTTTTGTTTGGATTAAAAAACAAGGGCTGTCTTTCTTAGGGCAGCTTTTTGTTTTATAACGTAATAGATAAAAAGCATCTGGAATCTTCTGCTTAATAAACGAAAAGGCCATATAAACCTCCATGGTTGATTCTTAGGAAGATCATACTGTTTCTAAGCATAACACATATGATAACTTTTATCCGAAGCTTCTTTGTGTTGAGAAGACAGGATGCTTAGAGGAACCCTATAAAATTCAACTATTTTTCAAAAAATCGCCATCTATAATCAAAAGTTTTACTCCGCTTTTAGAATACGATCTGTGAGAACTTAAATTATCAGAAACAACATAAGACATTCCCGTACATAAAATAATAGTTTCATCATTTTTCAGTTCACTGGCAAATTCTCCCTCCAGACAATGAACAATGTGCCCCTTTTCGCACCAATGATCGGCCAGATAACCGGCGGTATATTCAACCATTCTTATCCTTAGGCCGTCGAATTGAATGGTTTGCCAAAAGGCCGTTCCGGTTTCGCCTGTATGTTCAATTTTTGGAATGTTATCCCAATTAATACTTTGAAAGGATATGCTGCTCATTTTTATATTTGGTTTTTCATTATTAGGAACTAAAGCTAAATTTTTACTAACGGTTTGCACAAAAATATAATCAATTTACTTAATCAAATTAAATGGTTAAGTATTCAAGACTCTTTTTAGGTTTAAGATTACCAATTAAAACTACAAAAGGATTTTAGGTTAAGCAATCAGGTATTAGATTAAGATTAATGTGATCAACCAGCCTATTAACAAAGACTGCTCAATACCAATTTTACAGATAAAACACGGTAAAAATATTAATTCAAAGAATAATTCTCTTAAATTGAGTGGTGGTGTCCTTTTATTGAGTGAGAAAATTGAAAGATTACCCCCTTTAAAGTATCTTTATGGCAAATCTGGTTAGGATCACAATAATTACCTTATCTGCACACATATGAAAAAATCAAGGACGTTAATTTTATCGCTTTTTATACTTTGTTTTAGTATCCATATAATCAAAGGGCAGTCTTCTTCCACCTATAAAAACAGCTTTATAATACATGGCTCTTCTTTATCACAATCTGACAAGGATTTTTATAAAAAGAGTATTGAGGCGGCAGATTTTGAGCAATTCAGACTGCAGACTCAAACAGTGGTGTTAAAGTTTAAAAACGGGTTTACATTAGAACTTATTCCGGCGAAAGACCTGGTAATTAAAAACATTGTACCAATGTTAGACATTAATAAGTACACTAATTTTCCTGCTGAAGCAGGGTATAAATATCCATTATTTGAAGTTTTAAGTACCGGTTGGATTACCGCCGCGGTTGAACCAACAAATACCAAAGCCACCAAATAATACCTTATTCGATATATTCCATGAAAAAAAATACACACTTTTTATTCGTTCTTTCATTTTTATTATTCAGCACGCTTTGTTTCGCGCAGCCCGCCAATAACAATTGTGCCGGGGCCCAGGCTATAACTATTGGCGCTGTTCCTCCGTGTGGGGTTGGGGTTCAAACCAGTGCTAATACCAGCATTTTTGGCACCCTTAACGGTGCTACGCCGGGCAATCCGTATATATATCAAACGGGTTGTACCGGAAGTTCCTCCATTCAAACTTCACCGGCTAACGATGTGTGGTATTCTTTTGTAGCTACCGGTTATCATGCTAATATTACAGTTAACTCTGCCTTTTCACAACCTAATATTTCCTTATACTCTGGCTCATGCGCTTCTTTAGGCGGGGGTGTAGGTGGATGCGCGGTTGGTACCGGCGGTTCAGCCAATTTGCAGGTTGACCAGCTGACTCCCGGATCTACTTATTATATTCAGGTGAGCGGAGGTACAGGACAAACCGGTAATTTTAATTTAATAATTAATAACTCGGTAGATTGTGCAGGCTGTTTGCAAGGAACCTCTATGTCGGTAAATCCATTACCTGTTAATGGCGCTTATCCGGCAAATACAACAGTTACATTTTGTTTTCATATTAACCAATACAATCATGTTAACACCAATTGGTTACACGGTGTTCAACTAACCCTGGGATCCGGCTGGAATGCCGCTTCTATTGTACCTAATAATCCTGTTTCTCCCAGTGCCGGTGGTTCGTGGCAGTGGGTTAACGGTTCATATACTGCCAATGGTCAAACCTGGACTCAGGGTTGGTATTGGGAAACAGCGATGCCTACCCTTAATCCTGCAAACAATTTTGGAGACCCGGCAACTAACGCTACTGCGGCCCAGTGGAATTTTTGCGTGGATGTAACCACCAAGCCGGCATGTACTCCCGGTTCCAACCTTTCTGTAGACTTTAACACCAGTGGTGATGGAGAATCCGGATCATGGATTAACGCAGCTTGTTCAGGCGATCCTCCCACTTCGTTTAACGCTATTGGAGCCTGTTGTCCGCCAAACATGACTGCCCTTCCGGCAGATTGTTTTGGCACCTTAACCGGAGATGCAACTGCTACCCCGGTAGGCGCACAAGGGCCTTATACCTACAACTGGTCGGGCCCTGCAGGGTACACGTCCAGTTCAACAGGAGTAGCAGGTGCAAATACTATTAACAATATTGCGGCCGGAGTTTACACTGTTCAAATCATTGATAAAAATTTGTGTGCCATAACCAATACTGTTTCAGTAACGCAACCACCAATTTTAACTTCTAACCTAACCCCTGTTAATGCAAACTGTACAACTCCCGGTTCTATAAGTTCAGTTGTTGGTGGTGGTACTCCGGGCTATACATACTCTTGGTCCGGGCCAGGCGCTTATTCATCGGCCGCTGCAAACGCTACCGGTTTAACTTTAGCCGGCACCTACACCTTAACCGTTACCGACTCCAAGGGCTGTCCAATAATTAAAACCGCTGCCATTACCCAGCCTGCTACAGTAACTGCAGGCTTTACAGGTGCTTTTGCCGATTGTTTACTGGGCAACAGTTATACCTTTAATAATACCGGTTCAGTTGGTGGTGGTATTACCTACGCCTATACATTTAACCCATCTGTAGGAGCACCTCCTACCGGAAATACTGCGAATTACGGCCCTGTTAGCTTTACCGCTCCTGGAACTTATACTGTAAAAGAAACTGTTACACAAGGTGTTTGTACTGCTACCGCAGCTAACGTGGTTGTAATTAATCCTGATCCATCAGCTACTTTAACTTTTACCAATGCAACATGCGGTTTAAGCAATGGTGTTATTGTAATAAATAATACATCTTCTGCAGGACAAACAATTTCAACTTTTGCCAGTTCAGTGGGCAGCGTATCGGGCCAAACGGTTACGGGGCTGGGCGCAAGTACACCACTTATTACTTTAACCAATAATTTCGGCTGTACGTTTACTGTTTCAACTCCTATTACCAATACGCCTCCAATTACTGCTTTAGCTACTACTTTTGTAAACCCAACTTGCGGTAACAATAACGGAAGTATTACATTGGGTGCGGTAACCGGAGGTTCGCCCACTTTTTCTTACAGTATTAACGGAGGAGCCTTTACCACGGCCCCTACACTTACAAACCTTGCACCAGGCGCTTATAACATTGTTGTAAAAGACGTTTCTGGCTGTACCTTTCCAAAAACAGTTACGTTAGTAAATCAGCCTGGGCCCACAGCCATAACTTTTACCACTGCAGCAACTACGTGTGTGGGTAATGTTGGGCAGGTAGGAATTACCGGTATTACAGGGGGCACCCCTGCTTTCACATTCAGTTTAAACGGTGTAAGTTCTCCGTCAGTAAACACGGGCCTTTCTGCAGGGGCTTACATATTAACTGTAAAAGATAATAATGGTTGTACCTTTTCAACCACAGCAACTGTTAACTCTATTAACGGACCTAGTTCAGCTACGGTTGCATTTACCAATGCCACCTGCGGGGCTTCTAACGGAAGTGCCACTTTAACGGGGGTTACAGGAGGCACAAGTCCATATCAGTATTCATTTAATGGTGGTGCTTTTTCTGCCACCACAATTCAGGCCGGCTTAAACGCAGGTCCTAAAAGTGTTGTGGTAAAAGACGCCAACTCTTGTACATTAACTGTGAACTTTACTATTGGTAACACAGGCGCTCCCACTGCGGCGGTAAGCTCATTCAGCAACGTAAGTTGTTTTGGAGGCAGCAACGGAAGCTTTACGGTAACCCCATCGGGAGGAACACCGGGCTTTAATTATACCTTAACACCGGGCAATATTACCAATGGCTTTGGAACCTTTACCGGACTAACGGCACAGGCCTACACCGTTGTGGCCCAGGATGCGGCAGGATGCGTAACCTCACTCACCACTTCCT
>JAOQAF010000149.1 GCA_025963735.1 Bacteroidota bacterium | reverse complement strand
TTCAGCCGCTTCACTGTCTGCATTCCAGCCATTCATTTCAGCAAACTCCCCTTCCAGCTCGCTCGCTTTTAAACCATCGGCATCGGTAAAATTTTCTTTTGCATAGATCGCGTCTTTTTCTTTCATGATCTGATAAAGACGCTTATTACCCATTAACACAGTATCCAGAACTGTAAACTCATTGTATTCGAAATGATTTTGTTTAAGCACGCTCATCCTCATTCCGGGTAAAATATTAACCCTGCCCTTCGAAGGATCAATTTCACCGCTGAGAATTTTCATGAATGTTGATTTACCGGCACCGTTAGCGCCAATAATTCCATAACAGTTACCGGGGGTAAAATTTACATTTACCTCATCAAACAAAACCCTTTTACCATATTGTAAACTAATATTACTTGCTGAAATCATTTCTTTAAAATAAGGTGGCAAAGATACTAAATTATTGCCTGTCTTTACTAGCTTTACCGCATGAAACTGAGTATTTTATTTTTATTTATGATTAGCCTTTGTTTTGGTCAGGTAAAAATAAATGGAAGTGTAACCGACAGTGTAACCAAATCTCCCATACCCTTTGCTGCGCTTGGCATTTCAGGAAAAAATGCGGGGACCCTCACTAACGAAAATGGAGAATTTGAACTTACCCTAACAAACAAACAGTTGCTGGACACCCTTCGGATTTATGCCATTGGATACAAACCTGATTTTGTAATTATAAAAGACATTCTTTCAAAGTCAAACCAACACTTTGCATTGCAGGCTCAGCAAACTGAACTGGGGGAGGTTGTTGTAAGATCGAAAAAAATAAAATTTAAATATTTAGGCACAACTGATTATTCTAAAAACAACTGCACAGGCTTTGCAGATATTGAAGGCAACTGGAAAGGTTCTGAGGCTGCAATACTAGTCAGAAATTCTAAAAATATTTTATTTGAAACGTTCAGTTTTTATGTAATACAAAACAAATACGAAGACTCTTTATTGTTCCGGTTAAATTTATATGACCGGATTTCGCCGCCGGTCGGAAGCCCCGAATGGATGGGAAAAGATTGGGTTGGTCCTACACTATTAAAAAAGTCAATCCTTTTTAAAGTTGGCATTAAACAGGGTGAATTTACACTGCCTATCAAAAATTACAACATTCGTACTTCTAAAGATTTTTTTATAAGCCTTGAATGTTTAATGGATGAAATGGAGATTTCAAAATTTTGTTATTCGGGTTCAGCCGGAGTAGAGTCTTTTTTTAAAGTGAAAGCATTTTCAAAATGGCACAGAACCAGCGGTCGCAACGGTAAGGGAGGCGGAGGCGGCGACTTTAATGTGAAGGTTTCTTATTCAAAAGACTAATCATATTCGTCTGTTTGATTTTCGCACCCTGTTAGTATTCTTATTATTTTGATAAATCATAAAAAAGAATGACTAAAAAGTAAATTATTCTTAATACGTTAATAGGGCAAGTTTAAAAGAGGCAACAAATCTTAATGCTTCATTTTATTCTTAAAGATCTTTTCAAATTTATCCACCTTTGGTTGTATTACAAATTTGCAATAAGGCTCAGAACTATTCTGATTAAAATAATTATCATGATAATTTTCGGCAGGGTAAAATTTCGTAAAAGCTGTTATTTCTGTAACAACCGGATTTGGGTATGCACCACTTTTATTTATTTCTTCCTTATATTTTTCAGCTGTTTTTTTCTGAGCATCGTTATGATAAAAAATCGCTGAGCGGTATTGAGTGCCGTGATCATTTCCCTGACTGTTTAATGTTGTAGGGTCATGCGTTTTCCAGAACACTTCCAGTAATTCATCAAAAGACACTTTTGTTTTATCATAGGTTAACTGGCACACTTCGGCATGACCTGTGGTTCCCTGACAAACTTCCTTGTAGGATGGATTTTTAACCGTACCTCCGCTGTAACCGCTTTTCACCGTAAGCACGCCATTCATGCGCTGGAATACCGCTTCCACACACCAAAAGCAACCCGCTCCAAAAGTTGCAGTATCAATATTAGATTCATTAACAGACGTTTCTTTCTCCATAGCTTTATTATTTGAATTTGTTTTTACCTGTCCGCAGGCATTAATGAAAAACACAGCAGCCACAAGCGTTGCAGCCATTTTTAATTTATTTAATCCGGTTATCATAGTGTTAAGATTTGTATATGTAATTAGACGGGTAAAATCGCCTTTCCTTACAAATAAAAAACCCTCCGGAAAAATGGGAGGGCTCTTTTAATTTTATTCCTTTTTAGGTTCAATGACATCTTTACCATTCGCATCCTTTTTAGGTTTTTTTTCTTTTTTAGGTTTACCACCTTTTTCAAAACCTGTAAAATCAAAATACTTTTTCAGTTTGTCATTTTTGGTAATCTTCATCACACCTTCTATATCCCATTCAACAATATTAAAAGTCATCATTAAAGTCTGATCTTTATCATCAGTAGTTGAAGCCTCTACTTCAAACAAGCGTACTTCTGTTTCTGTTTCATCTGTATAAATTGAATCTTTATTGATTCTGTATTTAATCCATTTATATTGAAACTTATCAAACAGGAAATCGCTGAATAATCTGCCATCCTTAAATTCTATTTTATCGGAAATAGATTTTTTTGCAGGCTGACCATCTTTAACTTCAGTAATGCCAACAGTAAAAATCCGCTTGTGCAACGGATCTTTTTCACCTTTGAAATTCGCGTTAATAAAAAGAACCGCGAGAATAATTAAACCAAAATAGGGAAGGATTTTCTTAATATTCATATGTTGTCAATTTGTTTTTAATGTGATATGTTATAGTAGTTTAAATCATTTTTAAAGTTGATAAACATGACTATTTCATAGTAAATTTGCATTAATCTTATGGGAGTAAAAGTAAGAAAATAAATATCAAGTAACCGTTAAAAAAACTAACAATGCAACCATTAGCCGAACGCATGAGGCCCAAAGGGCTTAACGATTATATCGGTCAGCAGCATATTATTGGTCCGGGAAGTGCCTTGCGCAATGCCATACAGCAAAATCTGCTGCCGTCAATAATTTTGTGGGGACCACCCGGTGTAGGTAAAACTTCACTGGCGTTAATAATTGCTAATGAACTTAAACGTCCGTTTTTTATGCTGAGCGCCATTAACAGCGGGGTTAAAGACGTTCGCGAAATTATTGAAAAAGCGAGCGACAATAATATATTCAATCAAAGCAAACCTGTTCTGTTTATTGATGAGATTCATAGATTTAGCAAGTCGCAGCAGGATTCGTTATTAGGCGCTGTTGAAAAAGGCGTAGTTACATTAATAGGGGCAACAACCGAGAATCCTTCGTTTGAAGTTATCAGTGCGTTATTGTCACGATCGCAGGTATATGTTTTAAAACATCTTGAGGAAACTGAACTCCGGACTTTACTGGATAACGCGATTAACAACGATGAAATACTTAAAAAGAAAAAAATAGTACTTAAAGAACATGAAGCGCTCATTCGCGTAAGTGGCGGAGACGCGCGAAAACTTCTTAATGCCCTTGAGATTGTTGTTAACAGCAGTTCTTCATCAACAATTGAAATTACAAATGAACTTGTTTTAACTACCATTCAGCAGAACCTTGCCTTATATGATAAAAACGGAGAGCAGCACTACGATATTATTTCAGCGTTTATAAAATCAATACGGGGCAGCGATCCAAATGCGGCTTTGTATTATATGGCGCGAATGCTTAAAGGTGGCGAAGATCCGTTATTTATTGCAAGAAGATTATTAATTCTTTCGAGTGAAGATATTGGTAACGCTAATCCTAACGCTTTATTACTTGCAAATAATTGTTTTACAGCAGTAAATGTTATTGGAATGCCGGAGGCAAGAATTATTTTAAGCCAGTGCGTAACTTACCTAGCATGCAGCCCTAAAAGCAACGCATCGTACATGGCAATTAATGAGGCAATGGAGCTGGCGGAAAAAACGGGTAATTTACCTGTGCCCCTTCATTTACGAAATGCCCCAACTAAACTCATGAAAAATATGAATTATGGAAAAGATTACCAGTATTCCCATTCTTTTGAAAATAATTTTGTATTTCAGGAATTTTTGCCTGAAGAAATTTCAAACACTAAATTTTATGAACCCGGGAATAATGCCCGTGAAGCTGAACAGCGCACTTATTTAAAAAAGCTCTGGAAAGAAAAATACGGTTATTGATTTTAATTTCCCGACCTGAAAAATAATGGTGGTGGCATATTTATTGTAGTGTGTATATTGGACAACTTAATAATATACACATGCAATCACTTAAACATTTTCTACTTACAGGTTTCATCTCTTTGTTAGTTTTAAACACTAATGCCCAAACCAATAAAAATAATTCGTCAGAAAGCGGAGAGAAATGCTTTGATGAGGATACAAAGGTTCTCAATCTTGGGGTTGGTTTCTTAGGTGGTAACTATTACAATTACGGCCGTAACGGAAACTACGTCTATAGAGCCTATCCGGCTTTTAGCATTAGTTACGAGCAGGCAATTCCAAGAAAACTAGGTCCGGGTCTATTAGGCATTGGTGTTTATTTAGGATATCAGGGTTCCTATTATCAGAACAATGATTATTACTATTATAAAAACGGCCAGAATTATTATTATAAACAAAGTTTCGGCAATACATTTATAGCGGCAAGAGCAGCTTACCACCTTGACGTTCTTAATTTTGAAAAAGGGGAAATTTATTTTGGAGCGGTATTAGGGGTTAGAATTCAAACTTACAGGTTTGAGAGCAACAGTCCTGATCCTGATAAATATTATTATAGCAATCAATATAATCATACTACAATTTATCCCGGCTATTCCTTATTGCTTGGCGGCCGTTATTACTTAAGTAAAAACGTTGGTTTATTTGGTGAATTTGGATACGGTATCAGTTTGTTTACCGCCGGATTAAGTATTAAATTTTAATACCTCATTTTAAAAATTAAAGGCTTCCCTTAAACCGGAAGCCTTTTTATTTTGTAGCTTTACATGACAAGGCCCTTGAATAATAATTTTAGTTTAAACATTTATGAAAAGGCTTTTAAAACTTCTTACCATTGTCCCTTATTTTGTTTTTTCTCAAAACGACACTATTCGGGTAACCGAAAAAGGCTTTAATACAATTTCAATATATAAAACCAACATTAAAGAGGCCATTAAAATTTACGGAGAATCTTACCAGCTAAAGAAAGTGGATTATACATACGCTGTTTCCGCCAGTCATGATGTGGGAGTAGTGCCCTTACTTAAAACAAAAACTTTTTATTCTTATCCCGAACTTGGACTCGAATTTATAACTACTGAAAACAATATTATCAGCGGTGTTATTTTTAAAGCGCCTGCAAAGGTTAAAACAACCGATAAAGTAATTATGAATAAAACAACCACTAAGGATCTGGAAGAACTAAATAAAAAAAAAGAAGGTAAAAATTTATACCCTATAAGAAATATTTTTGGTTTCGAAAGCCGTAAATATTCATCTAAAACCTCGCACGCCATAAGTATAGGGCGGTTTGATTACTGTTATAAACAACGGATATTCGGAAAAAAGAAAGGTTGGGTTATTAAAGAAATCATTGTAGGTGAATAAACTTTAAACGTTTAAAATAATTATTCAGAAAAATGACAGAAGAACAATTTGAAAAATTAAGATATCCTATAGGCAAGTTTGCTCCGCCGGATAAGTATTCTAAAGATTCATTTCTGCACTGCATCAAAGAAATCAAAAACTTTCCCGCCAAACTTAGTGAGCAGGTAACTCATCTTACTGAAGAACAGCTTCAAACGCCCTACAGGCCTGATGGATGGACAATCCGACAGGTAGTTCATCATTGTGCAGACAGCCACATGAATGGTTTAATACGATTTAAAGTAACTCTAACCGAAGATAAACCAACCATTAAACCATACCGTGAAAATTTAGTTGCGGAGTTAGCCGACACCAAAGTGCTGACAATTGAACCGAGTCTTCTTATACTAAAAGGCGTTCATGAACGCTGGGTTGCCTTACTTGAATCTTTGAATGAAAACCATCTTCAAATGAAATATATTCACCCGGAATATAACAAAGAGTTTTCTTTAAATGAAGCGGGCGCTTTATATGCATGGCATGGTAACCATCATTTAGCACACATTACAACGCTTAAAAAAAATAAAAACTGGCTTTAATTTTTAAAATTTTCCGGAATTAAAACCTGATCCCGATCAGTAACATATCATCAGTTTGTTCGTAATCACGTTGCCACTCATGCATTTCTTTTTCAATACGCTTAGCCTGGTCGGCCATGGAGAGAGTTTGAATATCCAGCAATAATTCGCGGAATTGTTTTATCATGAATTTTTTACCGTTGTCGCCTCCAAACTGATCCTGTACGCCATCAGAAAACATATACAAGGTATCACCTTTGTTCATCGCTATTTTATGTTCGGAAAACCGTTTGTGAAGATTATGTCCAAAACTTCCTATTGGTGATTTATCTCCTTTTATTTCTATTAATTCACCTTTTTTAAAGAGGTATAAAGGTCGCTTGGCACCAGCGAAAGTAACTTCGTTTTTACTTAGTTTATAACGACATACGGCCGCGTCCATTCCATCATTGGTAATAATGTTGCCATGCTGCTTTAAAGTTTCATGCAGTTTTTTATCCAGTTGCGTTAAGATGTTAGAGGGACTTGTAATACCGGTAGAGGTTACAATTTGATTTAACAAAGAGTTTCCAATTACGGTCATTAAAGCACCGGGAACACCATGACCGGTGCAATCTATGGCTGCAATGACAGCTTCATCGCCTTGTTGCCCGAACCAATAAAAATCTCCGCATACCACATCTTTTGGTTTGTAAAAAATAAAGGAGTTATTAAATACATGGGTTATCATTTCGGTACCAGGCAGAATGGATTCCTGAATACGTTTAGCATAATTAATACTATCCCTTATTTCCTTATAGGCTATTTCAAGTTTTCTTCCTTTTTCAATAACTTCATGGGTTCGCTCTTTCACTTGCTGTTCCATGTTTTCAGAATATTCACGCAAACTATTACGCATATGAATTAGTGCGTTTCCTAGCAAATCATTATCACTTAATTTGTCATATTGCACAGCAAGATTTCCTTTTCCGATTTCATTGGCAAAAGTCGAAGTTTGTGAAAAGCTCTCAGAAAGCGCGTTCACCGAAGAAACCATATCACCAATTACATTCTGCTTTGCTTCAATTTTTTCTTTAGGGAGTTCGCCCCTGCCCAGCTGCTGAATAATACTTTTCATTCGCAGAACAGGTTCACGAATACCATATGAAATAAATGAAATGGCCATTAATACAAAAACCAGTAAGCCTACAGAAGCAAGCATCATCATGGTTGTCATGCGCGACGAGTCCTTTTCAATTTCCGATTTCATTTGAATGGCCGATTGTCTGTTTGTTCTGATAATAACATTCAGCATTTTCATAATGGAATCTGTACGGGGTAACACTTCACTTTCAATTAATTCTTCCCCCGCAAATTTCTTAGCAGGATTTTCATAATCATCAAAGGTTACCAGTGTTTTCATTATTTGCTTTTCAACACTGATCAGGCTGTAAAATTTTACGAATACTTTAACAAGACTATCACTGATTAATCCCTGAACCTTTTCCTTTTCATGAAAAGTAAGAATAAACTTATCAAGTTTCTTTTTTAACGCGGGATAGCGCACCTTATGAAGAGAGTCAAGACTTTTTTTATCGTCTATATTATTTTGAAGATAAACCCAGTTGGTTGCATACATTTTTGATTCTGTAACCATTAAATTAAACTCCTCAAGCGATTCGATGTAAGGATTAATCACATCCGTCATTTCAGCAATAGTAGCTTTATTTTTTCTGATGATATAATAGTTGAAGCATACATTGGCTATTACAATGCCTATTACCATTATAAACGCGAATGTAATTTTAGGAAATCCTGTATTAAAAAAACCCATCTTCATATACGCCGGCTTCTCGTGCCCTAGCTTCGTTCATCACAAATATATCATAATTATGTTAGAATAGTAATCATATCTTCTGCTTCATATATTTTTGTATAACATTATATTTTATCTATCTTTCCGTTTGTGCGAAAAACACGTTTAATATTTGCCTCATTAATTTGCATGTTTATATCAGCTGCGTTACCCGCGCAGATTGATTCAACAGGCGTTCCAAAAGACACCGTTGATTATTATGAGATGTCGCTGGAGCAGCTTTTAAAATTAAAATCGCATGGAGTACCCACTGAACTTGAAAAACTCATTAACTCCCTTATTTCTGTAGCTTCTAAAAAACCATTAAATATCAGAGAGTCGCCAAGCATTGTTAGTTTAATTACCGAAGAAGAAATTAAAAAATCAGGCGCGCGCGATTTAATTGATGTTTTACGTTTAGTGCCCGGAATTGATTTTGGAGTGGATGTTGAAGGTGTTGTAGGCATTGGAATGAGAGGCAACTGGGCCCATGAAGGTAAAGTGCTGGTTTTGCTTGATGGTCAGGAAATGAATGAAGTTTTATTTGCCTGTAATTTTTTCGGCAATCATTACCCTATTGAACAAATTAAAAAAATTGAAATTATTCGGGGACCGGGTTCTGCTATTTATGGTGGCTTTGCCGAGTACGGAGTGATTAACATTATTACGCGTCAGGCTGAAGACATAAACGGAGTCAGCGTTTCAGGGACCTATGGCCAGATGGAGAAAGATTTTGGAAGAAGAAACGCGAATCTTATGGTAGGTAAAAAAATTGGCGGCTTTTCTTTTAGCCTTGCCGGTATGATAGGGCAAGGGCAGCGCAGCGACAGGACTTATAAAGACTTTTCTGATTCCACTTATAACATGGCAGGAAGTTCAGCATTAAACCCAAAATACTTTAACGCCGCTCTTGGTTATAAAGGCTTAAGCTTTAAATTCATCGGAGATTTCCTGAATACAACAATGCGCGATGGCTATGGTGATGTTGTAAAAGACGGTCCTCAAAAAGAAAATTTTAATTCTTATTTTTCAGAATTAAAATACATTCTGAAGGTAAATGACAAACTAACCATAACTCCAAGACTTAATTATAAAAATCAAACACCCTGGCAGGCTCCCGCCTATGATTCAAAGGCAGTATACAGCAAAAATGTAACCCGTTCCACTGCAAACATTACAGCTTCCTATAACCTTAACCGTCATATTAATTTTGTGCTTGGATCTGAAATTTACCAGGATGTAGCAGTTGATCATACCGATAGCAGTTATTTTATAAATAATAAGCAAACCATCGGATATTTTAATTATGCCTTTTTCACACAGGGTCTTATAAAAACGCGTCTGGTTAATTTTATCATAGGGGCTCGATTTGACAAGCATAGCGCATATGGCCAGGCTTTTGTGCCAAGAGTTGGACTGACTAAAAAATATAATCGCTTTCATTTTAAAGCTTTATACAGTAACGCGTTCAGAGCGCCATCAATTGAAAACATAAGTGCCGCCGACTCAACAGGTATAAAGCCTGAACTGACTCAGGTTCTGGAATTAGAACTTGGATACCAGGTTACGCGTAAATCAATACTTACAGTTAATCTTTACGATATCGAAACCAAAAGTCCCATTATTTATTATACATCGCAGGATAGTTCCAATACAGATTTGTACCGCAATTTTGGCCGTGCCGGAACACAGGGGATAGAAGCAGAATACCGTATTAAAGACCGATGGGGCAGCATTGCCATTAACTATGCTTTTTATTCAGCGGCTAATAAAGAGAAAGTAGCTCTCTATCGAACTCAAAACACTTCATCACTCTTAGGTTTCTCAAATCATCGCGTTAATCTTAACGCAAGCTGGAACCTTTCAAAAAAATTATCTTTTAATACAACCGCTTCTTTGTATGGTCCACGTTGGGCCATTACATCGTTAGATACGATTGGAAATTCAGTGCAGGAATTATTGAAACCAACTTTTCTTCTTAACTTTTTCGTAAGATACATGCCTGTTAATGGGCTTAGTATAGGTGCAGGAATCTATGATGTACTCAATCAGAAATTTAGTTTTATACAACCTTATGATGGAGGACATCCTCCATTACCGGGAACTTCGAGGGAATTTGTTTTTCGTTTACAATATGATCTGAACTTTAAAAGCAAATCTGCCAATTGATTAAATCATTATCCATAGTTAACTTAAAGAATCTTCTGCTGATAGCATTAGTACTACTTGGATTATGGGGTGGCAAAACCCGCGCACAGGAAACCAATTACAAGGCTTATTCCCTTTTCATTTATAATTTTATGAAATATGTTGAATGGCCCGAAGCGCAAAGCAAAGGAGATTTCGTCATTGGCATACTTGGAGATTCGCCAATCAACAAAGAATTACAATCATTAGTAGCAAGTAAAAAGTTAAAAGGCAGAAACATTGTTCTTAAAAAATGTTCCACTCCTGAAGAAGCCGCCGGCTGCCACCTACTCTATGTTGCCGATTCAAAAAGCGGAAGTGTAAAGGCTTTGAAAGAACAAACAAAAGACAAACCTGTTTTAATTGTAGGCGAACGTGAAGGCCTCGCTAAAAAAGGAGCCAGTTTAAGCTTTGTAACCCTTGAAGATGATGAACTTAAATTTGACATCAATAAAAAAGAGATCGAGCAACATCAGTTAAAAATTGCCAGTTCGCTTGTTAGTCTTGGTATCCTTATCAACTAAAGATTTTCGGTGATAAATAGCCGTTCACTCAATTTGAATTTACCCGCATTTTAGCTAACTTTACATATGCGCGTTCTTCTATGCACTTTAAATGCCAAATACATCCATGTTAATCTTGCCATTCGTTTATTATATGAATTAAATAAAGAAAAGGAAGGCTTAGAGTGGAAGGAATTTACTATTAAAGAAAACCCGGATGAAATCGCCGGACACTGCTCCCAGTTCGATCTTATCGCTTTCAGCTGTTACATTTGGAACATTACACCAACGCTTGAAGTAGCAAAAAAAATAAAAGCCCTTAACCCCAACACCAAAATTTTATTGGGCGGCCCGGAAGTTAGTTATGACTGGGATAATGTTATTTCGCAACCAGCTATCGATTATATCATTACCGGTGAAGGTGAAATTCCATTTAAACAGTTGATGGATTCTTATCCGGATGTTTCTTTAGTTTCCAATCTGGTGCGAAAGGAAAACGGAAAGGCCATTCATTTTCAAAAAGCTGAAACTTTCGATTTAATTAATTATAAAGACATTCTTCCTTATTGTAACGATGTTCCGGAAACCTTGTTTAACAGAGTGCTTTACATTGAAACCTCAAGAGGTTGTCCTTATAAATGTGAGTTTTGCCTGGCCAGCCTTGATAATAAGGTAAGATATTTGCCTAACGAAAACATTAAGGCTAATCTTTTGTATTTAATGCAGCACGGCAGAGTGGTAAAGTTTCTTGACAGAACCTTTAACATAAAAAAAGATTTTACGCTCGATATTTTTAAATTTATTTTAGAAAATCACCGGCCTCAGAATGTTTTTCAGTTCGAGATCACGGCCGATATTCTTCATCCTGACATTATTAAATTTATTCATGAACATGTGCCGCCCGGTTTATTCCGTTTTGAGATCGGGATTCAGACAGTTAATCAAAAAGCCAACCTTGAAGTAAGCCGTAAACAAAACTTTGATAAGACAAAAGGGATTATAAATTCATTATCTCATAAGGTAGAAATGCATCTTGACCTGATTGTTGGTCTGCCTTTTGACTATTGGGAAGATATTAAGTACAGTTTTGAAGAAGTATTTAAATTATTCGCGCCTGAATTACAACTTGGCTTTTTAAAATTTCTTAAAGGTACACCTATGCGCGATAAAGCGCAGCATGGCTTTGTGTTCGACCCTAACCCTCCTTATCAGTTAATTGAAAGCAAATATCTTTCAAAAGATGAACTTAACCGCGTGCTCGCACTTGAGCACGCCCTCGAAATTTACTGGAATAAAAAAAGGGCAATAAATACATTAAAATATGTAACCTCAACTTACGGTAGTTTTGATTTTTTATTAGGGCTTGGCGAATATTTCGGAACGCAACGCGACTATCATAAATTTTCATTAATGGATATTTATGAAATACTTTATCAATTCGCTAATGATAATTATCCGGACGATTCAATATTGAAAGAATTAATAACAGTGGATTATTATTTACAAAGTAAGTTAAAGCCTAAAACCTTTGGCGTACCTGAATTAGCGAAGCACGAAAAAAACGCGATGGCTGAAGCGCTTAAACTAAATCATCATAAATTCAGGCACAGCATTCTTCCACTAAGTTTTAATTTTAAACAATTTGAAGAAACAAATAAAATAAACTCACAACCTTTTAACCTTATCATACAATACACAGGCACCACACAACCTGAAATTGTATATACCGCGCTTACACCTATAAACGCGTAAACAAACATTATAAAAATATTTTTTATGAAAGCAAAAACTCCCTCACAATCTATCACTATTAATACGGAAGTTGTTTTGCCAAACGATACCAATCATGTTGGAAATTTATTTGGAGGAAAGCTGATGCAATGGCTTGATATTACAGCGGCAATTGCAGCTCAGCGCCATTGCGGACGGGTTGTTGTTACAGCATCCATCAATCACGTTAGTTTTGATCACCCAATAAAACAAAACAGCATTGTAACTCTTGAAGCAAAAGTAAGCCGCGCTTTTACAAGCAGCATGGAAATTTTTGTTGATGTGTTTGTAGAAAATCCTGTTACGGGCCAAAAAACAAAATGCAATGAAGCTATACTTACTTTTGTGGCCATTGACCAGAACGGATCGCCTCTTCCGGTTCCTCCTTTAACTCCTGAAACCGAAATTGAAAAGAAACGGTACGACGGCGCTTTAAGAAGAAGACAATTGTCGCTTATCTTTGCAGGCCGTATGAAGCCAGACGAAGCAACTGAATTAAAAGCTCTGTTTATTAAGGATTAATTTTAAATTACTTTTTCTTTTTCGTATCCTTCATCGTTGTTACGGCAGATTTCTTTTCCTCTTTAACCGAAGCATATCCTGCCAGCTCCTTCTTAAGAAACGGAGCGGTGAAGCTTCTTTTTTCTTTCACAAGATCTTCAGGCAAACCGGCGAATAAAATCTCTCCCCCACCCCGACCACCTTCAGGCCCCAGATCAATAATGTGATCCGCTACCTTGATGATATCCAGATTATGCTCAATCACTAAAACCGTATTTCCGTTATCCACCAGTTTGTTTAATACATCCAGTAAAATCCTGATATCTTCAAAGTGCAATCCTGTGGTAGGTTCATCTAAAATATAAAAGGTGTTACCGGTATCACGCTTACTCAATTCGGTAGACAATTTAACGCGCTGCGCCTCTCCACCGCTTAAGGTAGTGGCTTGCTGTCCAAGGGTTATGTAACCCAAACCAACATCCTGTAAAGTTTTTACCTGGCGATAAATATTAGGTACATTTTCAAAAAATATACAGGCCTGTTCAATGGTCATGTTTAAAACATCGCTGATGGATTTTCCTTTAAATCTTACCTCTAACGTTTCGCGGTTGTATCTTTTACCATTACATACATCACATTCAACATATACATCGGGTAAAAAATTCATTTCTATTGTTTTAACTCCAGCACCTCCGCAGGTTTCACAACGGCCACCTTTTACGTTAAACGAAAAACGACCGGGCTTGTATCCTCTAATTTTTGCCTCAGGTATTTCCGCGAATAAATTTCTAATATCAGTAAACACACTGGTATAGGTTGCAGGATTACTCCGAGGTGTACGGCCAATAGGCGATTGATCGATATCAATAACCTTATCAATATGTTCTAAACCAACGATAGATTTATAAGGTAACGGCTTTTTTTCTGAATTATAAAAATAAGCAGCCAGGATCGGATATAAAGTATCGTTAATTAAACTACTCTTACCACTTCCGCTCACCCCTGTAACGCAAATAAATTTTCCCAAGGGAAGATCAACGCTTACATTTTTTAAGTTATGTCCTGTACATCCTTTCAGTGTAATCTTTTTACCATTTCCTTTCCTGCGGGTTGCCGGAATTTTGATGCTCATTTTTCCGGTTATATACTGCGCCGTTGTTGTATCAAACTTAAGCATCTCGCCCGGAGGTGCACATGCGATTACGCGCCCGCCATGCACGCCGGCGCCCGGACCAATGTCAATCACATAATCGCTTTCTATGATCATGTCCTTATCATGTTCAACAACTAAAATACTGTTCCCTACATCACGAAGATTTTTTAGAGCTTCAATTAAACGCGTATTATCACGCTGGTGTAAGCCAATACTAGGTTCATCAAGAATATATAGAACTCCTACCAGTTGCGAGCCAATTTGTGTTGCAAGCCTTATGCGCTGGGCTTCGCCACCACTTAACGATTTGGAAGATCTGTTAAGAGTTACATAATCCAAACCAACCTCCATTAAAAACTGAATGCGTGCGCGAATTTCTTTCAGCACTTCCGTGCCAATGATCACCTGCTGTTTGTTCATGCGTTTTTCAACATCTTTGAACCAGTTTTGTAATAAAGAAATATCAAGATCCGAGAGCTCGGCAATATTTTTTTCCGCAATCTTAAAATATAAAGCTTCCTTTTTTAAACGTGTACCGTGGCAGGTAGGACATTCTTTTTTATTAGTAAAACCCTGTGCCCATCGAAGCATTCCGGGACTAGGATCATCCTCCGCCTGCCTGGTAATAAAGGTTGCTACACCTTCAAAGGCAGTATCATAACTTCCTGCTTCTGTAGACACTTTAAATAATTCGTCACTCCCGAATAAAAGAACATTTATGGCTTCTTCGCGGATTTCGCTGACAGGCGTATCGAGTTTAAAAC
Organism: Bacteroidota bacterium; assembly: GCA_025963735.1. Lineage (GTDB taxonomy): Bacteria > Bacteroidota > Bacteroidia > B-17B0 > Aurantibacillaceae > Aurantibacillus. The sequence goes on along the minus strand of JAOQAF010000149.1, from coordinate 7,851 downwards.
CATACACATTTCCTATCGCTTCCATCTGTTTAAAGATCCAGCTGTTTTTGCCCGCTCCTATGGCTGCTATTGCACCCTTGGCAATCGATAACCTTGGATCAGGAATAATTTTGGCAATGTCTATTTCTGAAATCTCTCCTAAACCGTTGCACTGAGGACATGCCCCATAAGGCGAATTAAATGAAAAAAGATTTGGAGCAGGTTCATCGTAACTGATTCCGCTGGTAGGGCACATTAAAGCCCGGCTGTAAAACTCCGCTTTGGGAATTACAGCCGTTTTCTTTTTCCCTTTTCCTGGTTCTTCGTAGTGCTCCTGAACCATGATAGTTCCTTTTCCTTGCTTCATGGCTGTTTGCAAAGACTGGTTAACACGCGATTTTATAGCTCCGGTAATTTCAAGACGATCAATAACAATTTCAATGTCATGAATTTTATAACGATCCAGTTGCATTTTAGGCGAGATGTCGAGAATCTCACCATCTACTCGCACTTTATTATAACCACGTTTTCTTATATCTTCAAAGAGCTCACGGTAATGGCCCTTCCTGCCTTTAACAACCGGAGCCAGCAAATTAATTTTTTTGTCTTTGTATTTTTGAAGTATCGTATCAACGATTTGATCATCGCTGTAACGCACCATTTTTTCACCGCTTACGTAGGAATATGCTTGTCCGGCACGGGCGAAAAGCAAACGCATAAAATCATAAATTTCGGTAATGGTTCCCACTGTAGAACGCGGGTTTTTGTTTACTGTTTTTTGTTCAATGGAAATAACCGGACTCAATCCTGAGATTTTATCTACATCAGGTCTCTCAAGGTTTCCGAGGAAGTGACGGGCATACGAAGAAAAGCTTTCGATATAACGTCTCTGACCTTCCGCATAAATCGTATCAAATGCGAGCGAAGATTTACCGCTTCCGCTTAGTCCTGTAATTACTACAAGTTTATTTCGTGGGATGGAAAGCGAAATGTTTTTTAAATTATGAGAACGTGCACCAACGATCTCTATATTATCTTCTTCAATAAATTCAGATTCCATTTTCAAATTAACAACCCCTAAGAAAGGTAATTCATAAATAATTTTAATGCAGGGAAATAATTTTTACAATAAAGCTTCCAAGCATTATTGCAACGGTTGAACCAAAAAACCAAACGGTATTTCTGGCGCCATTCTTAAAATTAAAACCTATATGTAAAGTTACGTATAAAACGGTGAGGAGAAATGGAATCAGAGAGGGATTAAAGTTAAGACTTGATAAAAAATCTCCTTTTAAAAGGGCAATAAGAGCCCTTTGCATTCCGCAACCCGGGCATTCTATGCCTGTTAAATTTTTTATAGAACACGCAAACAGGTGTTGTTCTAAAAAAGAGGTCACTTGAAATAATTAAAAGCTCCGAAAGCTACCGTACCAACAATTATAAAATAAACGATGATAACAATGATGTACAGTGCACCTAATGACAAGCCTATGATTCCACAGATTTTACCCGCTTTTAAATTTTTAAAAGATGATAATGTATAAGCCTGCGGATTTACATTATAAAGTTTTTCGCCCTGATTGGCAAGAACAATTGCAATGATTCCCATGATAATGGCAAGTAATCCGTAACACCAGCAAAACACAATAGACAGAATACCTAACACTAACGCTCCGATGCTGTTCGGAAGAACCTGCTGTCCTCCAAACTGATTAAAATTTTGGATGGGTTGATTTTGTTGAGGATTTGCATTTTCAAATTCAGGAGGATTCATAAAATAATATTGGTTGCTAAAATTATTAAAATAAATCAGATATGCATCTCTTTCAACAAATTAATTATTTCTGTACCGGTAAAAAAGACAAAAAAAAGCCTCCTGCTTTTGCAGGAGGCGCTTACTCTTTTAATAAATTACAAATGGATAACCTCGCCGTAGGCAGCAGCTGCGGCTTCCATGATAGCTTCGCTCATGGTAGGATGAGGATGAATAGTTTTAATAAGTTCATGACCCGTAGTTTCTAATTTACGTAATGCAACAATTTCCGCTATCATTTCAGTAACATTAGCACCTATCATGTGAGCTCCCAATAATTCTCCGTATTTAGCGTCAAAAATTAATTTAATAAATCCGTCGCTTGCACCTGATGCCTTAGCTTTACCGGATGCCATGAACGGAAATTTTCCCACTTTAATCTGGAAGCCCGCTTCTTTTGCTTTCTTTTCAGTGAAGCCTACAGATGCAACTTCCGGTTGACAATAAGTGCAACCCGGAATATTATTGTAATCAATGGCATCTACATGCAAACCTTTTATTTTTTCAACGCAGGTAATTCCTTCTGCGCTTGCAACGTGTGCTAATGCCTGCCCCGGACTGCAATCACCGATGGCATAATAACCTGCAACGTTGGTAGCATAAAATTTATCGGTAACGATTCTTCCTTTATCGGTTTTTATTCCAACTTCTTCCAAACCCAAACCTGTAATATTCGCTTCTATTCCCACTGCTGAAAGAACAATTTCAGCATCGATGCTTACGTTTCCGTTTTTCGTTTTAATGTTAACTTTACACCCTTCGCCTTTGGTATCAACACTTTCAACTGAAGACTCCAGCATAATATCTATACCAATTTTCTTGAATGACTTTTCAAGTTGCTTACTTACTTCTTCATCTTCAACAGGAACTATATTTGGTAAAAATTCAACAACTGTTACTTTCGTTCCCATTGTTGCATAAAAGTACGCGAATTCAACGCCTATAGCGCCGCTTCCAACCACAACCATCGTCTTTGGCATTTTTGGCAACACAAGAGCTTCTCTGTAGCCGATTATTTTTTTTCCATCCTGAGGCAGGTTAGGTAACTGACGTGAACGTGCTCCGGTGGCAATAATAACATGTTTTCCTTCATAGGTGGTGGTTTTTCCTTCAGCAGTTACTTCCACTTTTTTGCCGGCCTTCACTTTAGCCGTTCCCATGATCACCTCAATTTTATTTTTTTTCATCAGAAACTGAACGCCTTTGCTCATTCCATCAGCCACATCGCGGCTACGTTTCACTACTGCGTTAAAATCCGCTTTTACATTTTCGGCATTAATACCGTAATCTTTTGCATGATTTAAATATTCGTACACCTGAGCGCTTTTTAACAGTGCTTTAGTTGGAATGCATCCCCAGTTTAAACAAATACCTCCAAGGTTTTCCTTTTCAATTATTGCTACTTTAAATCCTAACTGAGAAGCTCTTATTGCAGTTACATATCCTCCGGGACCACTGCCAATAACTATAATATCGTAATTCATAATGTGTGTTTTACTTTTATTTGAGAAAAAAAATACTTAATTAACCGGTTTACCATTTGAATCTACCTCCACCACGTCGAAGCCAAGTTTTTTTACTTTCTCGAGGTTCGTAGCTTTATCACCAACAACAACTACAACCATATTGTTGTAAGGCAAATATTTTTTAGCGTACTCATTTACCTGGCTTTTATTAATTTCATTTAAGATTTTACTTTGTGTTGACACATAATCTTTTGGAAGATCGTATTCAAGCACACGTTTGATAAATCCTAACTTTTGCATTGGCGACTCATATTTTAGCGCATCGCTTTGGGCAATGGCATTTTTAGTAAAACTTAATTCGTCTTCGCTTATTCCGCCATCGGTAAACTTTTTTAATTCGTTAAACATTTCAACAAGAGTACTGTCAGTTGTATTGGCTTTAAACCCGCCACTGATTGTAAACGGACCGGCGAATTTAGTTCCTGAGAAACCACTGCGGGTTCCGTAGGTCCAGCCTTTTGTTTCGCGAAGTAAAAAATTGATCCGGCTGTTAAATGCTCCGCCAAAAGTGTAATTCATGATATTGTTTTTATAGAAATCACCGTTGTAATCGTAAGGTAAAGCAATGTACCCTATACGGATCTCACTTTGAGCCGCATTTTTCTTGTCAACAAAATAAATCTTTGTTTTATCAATTTTAGGAACTTCCGTTCCCGCAGGTGGTAAAGGATTACCGGCTTTTAATTTACTGAGAAATGAAAGTTCTTTTTCAATTTCTTCTTTGCTCACATCACCGCTTACGGCTATGGACAACATCGAAGAATTTAAATTGTTATAATAATTTTTTACATCATCAATGGTTATTGACTCCACTGATTCATTAGTTCCGTTAGTTGGCAGACTCATAACGTTATTAGTCCCGTAAAGAATTCTCCGGTAAGCATTTTCGGCTAATACCGAAGCATTGGTTAAACCCTGAGTAATCCCATCAAGTTGCTTTTTCTTTTCAAGTTCAAACTCTTCTTTGTCAAATTTGGGTTCAAAAAAACTTTCTTCAACAATCTTTAAAGTAACTTTAAGATTTGGTTTTGTAGACTGAATACTGATGCCAAAATCCTCATCACCTGCAAATATGCTCATGGAAGAGCCTAAACGATCAAGCTTATTTTCTATTTCGTCGGTATTTGTTTTTAAAGTGCTTTTCTCGAGCATTGATGCTGTTAATTCTGCAAGGCCTGATTTATCTTTTGGCTCATAACGGTGGCCGGCTTTAAAACTTAACAAGATATTCACTTTTGGAATTTCACTTTCTTTTACACCAATTAAAGGAATGGAATTATTCAACTTTGTTGTATAAAAATCAGGTACAGGTACCGCCGAAGCAGGCCCCGCCTTTGGAGTTAAAGAACGATTAAAATCATCCTTCGGTTCATTGTATTTTAAATTCTTATACTCCGCGCTTTCTTCTTCCACTTTTCTATCATACATTTTCCAATTGTCCGGCTGAGCGCGCAGATCTCCCTTACCCTTAGGCAACACGCTTAAAACAACTGCCGGTTTATTTTTAATGTAAGTATTATAAACCCGCATTACATCTTCTTTATTAACCTTCATGTAACGGTCAATTTCTTTTTTAATATAGTTGGCGTTGCCTGTTAATGTATAATACGATGCCAATGCCGCACCCTTACCCTGAACAGTACTTAAGCGGTTATAAATGTTGCTTTGAAACTGTGCTTTGTATTTTTGAATATCATCATCCGTAACGCCTTTTTTCTCCCACTCAGTCAGAGCCTTTTGAAGGTCTTTTTCAGTTTCAGCTAATTGAATACCTGGATTTGTGCGGATCATAATCTGAAACTGCCCGGCCAATTCACGTGAATATTGAAATGCGTTGGCGCTTGTTGCTTTTTTACTTTCAATAAAAGCCTTGTAAATAGGGGATCCTTGCGTACCTGCTAAAATTGTAGCAAGAAAATCCAAGGGAGCATCATCCTTATCATTCATTTTTGCTGAAGGATACACCACATTTAACATCGGAAATTTTACATTGTCTTCATACGAAATATATCGGCTTGACTCAAGTTTCACAGGTGCTATAACCTGTGGTTTAACAGCAGGTCCGGCTTCGATGCTACCATAATATTTTTGAACAAGCAGAAGCGCATCATCGGTTTTTACATCACCTGTAATTGTCAGCACTGCGTTATTAGGCCCATACCAGCGCATATAAAAACGCTTCAAATCGTTTACATCAACCCTGTTAAGATCATCAATATAACCAATGGTTAACCAGCTATAAGGGTGCCCCTGCGGATATAATGCTTCTCCTATTTTTTCTCCGGCAAGGCCATATGGTGCATTATCATATCTTTGTCCGCGTTCGTTCTTTACAGTGGCGCGCTGCACTTCGAATTTTTTTTGAGTAACAGAATCAAGCAAAAAGCCCATCCTGTCAGCCTCCAGCCATAACATTTTTTCGAACTGGTTGCTCGGCACAGTTTCAAAATAATTGGTACGGTCAGAATTGGTGGTACCATTCAAAGTTCCTCCGGCTTCGGTTATCACTTTAAAATGTTGTTCATCTGCTACATTTTTGGAACCCTGAAACATCATATGTTCAAAAAAGTGGGCAAATCCGCTCCTGCCCTGTTGTTCGCGGGCGCTCCCCACATGATAGGTTACGTCAACATATACAATCGGATCGCTATGATCTTCATGAATCAAAAGGGTTAAGCCATTTGATAATTTATAACGTTTGTAAGGAATAACTAATTCATTTCCTGTTTTCTTTACTTCTTCCACAAAAACCGGTAATGGGAAGGTTGATTTAGGTCCGGTAGTTCCGGGCTTTCCTTTTTGAGCTGTTAGTATTCCTGATAACAACAAGGCGCTTATGAGTAGTATTTTTTGCATGATTTTTTGGTGAACAAATATAACAGAAATGTGTACTTGTTGGATAATTATCTGCTTCTAAATTAAATTACAAGTATTTAACGTCTTTATTAGGCAAAACTGATTTTTTTGTGTGTAAATTTGCATTAAACGAACAACCATGTATCCTGAAGCAATTGTAAAACCCATGAAAGCAGAATTAACTTCTGCCGGATTCGAAGAATTATTAAGCCCTGAAGATGTTGATAAAGCCGTGAAAAACGAAGGCACCGTATTAGTTGTTGTAAATTCCGTTTGTGGTTGTGCGGCCGGAGCCTGCAGACCGGGAGTTAAAAAAAGTCTCGAAAACTTAAAAAAACCTTCTAAGCTAACCACCGTTTTTGCCGGTTTTGATGTAGATGCCGTTGGTCAGGCCCGTAAACATTTTACGCCTTATCCTCCAAGCAGTCCTGCAATAGCCCTGTTTAAAAATGGAGAATTGGTTCATTTTGTTGAACGCCATAATATCGAAGGCCATTCTGCAGCCGCTATTTCAGAACATTTGAAAGCAGTTTACGACGAATTTTGTTAACATAAATTTTCATATTTTTTAAAAAGGCGCATTTTTTGCGCCTTTTTTATTTTTATTAGGTTACTTTTGTCCTCTTCCTGAATTAATTAAAAAAAATAGATTTATTATATGAAAATAATTAAAGTATTAGTAGCAGCCGTTTTATTAAGCGCAACAAGTTTAAATTTTACAGCCTGTAAAGAGGATAAAGGAAAAGAAGTTAATCCGGTTGAGGATAGCCTGAAAAATGTAACCCACCAATTAGGTGGCCAGCTAAATGAAAAGGAAGCCGCCTTGCAGGAATTTATCGGGGCATTCAATGAAATTCAGGACAATCTTAATTCAATTAAAGAAAAAGAAAAAATTGTAACTAGCGCGAGCAGCGGTGGTGACGTTAAAAGTAAAGAAGGCCAGATTAAGGAAGATATACAATCTATTTATGATCTGATGCTGAAAAACAAAACACGTATCGCTTCCCTTTCTAAAAAATTAAAGGATAGTAAACTTAAGCTGGAGGGTATGGAAAAAATGATCGAAAATCTTCAGAGCACCATCAATGTTAAAGACGGCGAAATTGCTGAATTAAAAACCAAAGTAGAAAGTCTGAACATCGAATTAACCAACCTGAATACAAATTATCAGGCTGTTGAAGCAGAAAGCGCTCAGAAGACCGAAGCGCTTAATACAGCGTATTACGCCATTGGAACTTTAAAAGAATTAAAAGAAAAGAACGTTATTTCACGTGAAGGCGGTATCATAGGTTTGGGTAAAACAACAAAAGTAAAAGACGACTTTAACAAAGAATATTTTACTAAAGTAAATGTTGAGCAAACTTCTGTTATTAATGTAGGCGCTAAAAAAGCGAAAATCGTAACCAATCACCCAAAAAATTCCTATAAAATTGTTGGGACTGAAAAAAGCATTGAGAAAATTGAAATATCCAATTCTAAAGATTTTTGGAGCGCTTCAAAATACCTTGTTATTGTAATAGATTAATAAACAAAATCTTTTGCTCCAAAGTCCGTTCATTAACCGAACGGACTTTTTTTTTACGATCAACTTATGGAATAAATAAATTCAACACATCTCCATATAAAAAGGAGAATGAAAAAATTAATTGCATCCATTTGTGGTTTTCTGGTTCTTTC
>JAOQAF010000241.1 GCA_025963735.1 Bacteroidota bacterium | reverse complement strand
ATTGGTTTTGACCCTACAGCCGACTCGCTGCACGTAGGAAGCCTTACGCAGATCATTACCCTTATTCGCTTGCAGAAAGCGGGCCACAAGCCTATTGCTCTCATTGGAGGCGCTACAGGAATGGTGGGAGATCCAAGTGGAAAATCGGCGGAACGGAATCTTCTTGACGAAACCAGCCTTGCTAAAAATATTGAAGGAATCAAACAACAACTGCAGAAATTTTTAAATACAGATTGCGGACCTAACAGCGCTGAACTTATAAATAATAATGACTGGATGGAAAATTATTCCTTCATTAATTTTATTCGCGATGTTGGAAAGTTTTTAACGGTTAATTACATGATGGCTAAAGATTCTGTGAAAAACCGTCTGGAACAAGGCATGAGCTTTACCGAATTCAGCTATCAGTTATTACAGGCCTACGACTTTTATTATTTATACCAGAATAAAAATTGTAAAATTCAATTGGGCGGGTCAGACCAGTGGGGTAATATTACAAGCGGCACCGAACTTATCCGCAGGAAATGTTCCGGAGAAGCTTACGCCATTACTACGCAATTAATTAAAAAATCAGACGGTTCAAAATTCGGTAAATCAGAAAGCGGAAACATTTGGCTCGACAGAAAAAAAACATCGCCTTATAAATTCTACCAGTTTTGGATCAACACTCCTGATACCGACGCGGCTAACTTTATTAAAATATTTACTTTTCTTTCTAAAGAAGAAACCGAAACTTTAATTGCTGAACACCAAAAAGATCCGGGCAAAAGAGTATTGCAAAAAACACTTGCAAAAGAAATTACTGTGATGGTTCATGGCGAGGAAGATCACCGCCTGGCAATAGAAACAAGCAAGGTGCTGTTTGACGGAACCATTAACGATCTTTCAAACCTGGATGAAGAAACTTTTTTAGATGTGTTTGAGGGTGTGCCTCAATTTGAAATTTCGAAAAGTGAACTCGAAAATGGTGTGGGTGTAATAGAGTTTCTTTCAGATAAAACAAAAGTATTTCCAAGCAAAAGCGAAGCCCGTAAAATGATACAGGGTGGTGGGATTAGCATTAATAAAGAAAAAGTAACGGATCATGATTCAAAAGTGAACAGCTCATTTTTAATCAATCATAAATATATTTTAATTCAAAAGGGTAAAAAGAACTATTATTTATGTTCTGTTAATTAGTTATGGCATTAAAGCAATCTCAGCAACTCAGGCTTTCTCAAAAACTTTTGCCGCAGCAAATACTGTTAATGAAGTTGCTGCAACTGCCAACCATGGCTTTGGAAGAGCGTATTAAAGAAGAGATGGAGGCTAACCCTGCTTTAGAAGAGGGAGAAGCAGACGCGGAAGAAGAACTTTACGAAAACGAGACGCCTGAAACACCTGATGATGAATTTGATGAGAACGGGGAAGTAAGGGAAGAAGAAAAGCCCGTGGCCAACGACGTGGAAATGGAAGATTATATGGACGCCGAAGAACTGGATTCCTATAAATACGAAGTTTCAAACAAAGGGGCAGATGATGAAACACGCGAATACGTTGTTGTAGAAGGCCCTGGCTTTCCCGAATTACTCGAACAGCAATTAGGCATGAGAGATCTTACCGATCAGGAATATACCATCGGAGTATATTTGATAGGTTGCCTGGATGAAGACGGATACATTCGGCGCGAGCTGGATTTGATTGTTGATGATCTTGCTTTTAATTACAACATTACTACTACCTATGAAGAGATTGAAAAGATGCTTCTCATCATTCAAAGTTTCGACCCCGTAGGCGTGGGCGCACGAAGCCTTCAGGAATGCCTTCTTATACAACTTGAAAGAAAAAAAGAAAAAACACGTGAAGTTGTTTTAGCTATTGATGTTATCAAACATCAAATGGATGAGTTCTCTAAAAAACATTACGACAAAATTTTACGGCGCCTTGCCATCGATAATGATGATTTAAAAGACATCATTGATGTTATAAAACATCTTAATCCCCGTCCCGGAAGCAACGATACCAAAAGCGGCGGTGTGAGCGAAGTGGTTCCCGACTTTTTAGTTACCGTTAATGATGGTATACCTGAGCTTACTTTAAACGGTCGGAACATGCCCGATCTAAAAATAAGCAAGGAGTATGTAGAGATGCTGAAAGAGTATTCTAAGAACAAAAATAAAAACGGTAAAGAAGCGTCAGGATTTATAAAAAATAAAATTGAAAACGCTGAGTGGTTCATTGAAGCCCTGAATCAGCGATACACAACCCTTTTACTTTGCATGCAATGCATTTTAGAATATCAGCAGGAATATTTTATAACGGGTGATGAAAGTAAGATCCGCCCTATGATCCTAAAAGACATTGCTAACCGTGTTGGTCTTGATCTATCCACTGTATCGCGTGTGGCTAACAGTAAATATGTTCAAACACCGTACGGCACATTTTTACTGAAAACATTTTTTAGCGAAAGTATGAGTACCGATAGCGGCGAGGAGGTAAGCAGCAGAGAAATAAAACGCATTTTACACGATTACGTGAACGCTGAAGATAAAAAACATCCTTTAACAGATGATGAACTTTGCGCCAAGTTAAAGGAAAAAGGTTATAACATTGCCCGCCGCACCGTTGCCAAATACCGTGAGCAGTTAGACATTCCGGTGGGCCGTCTTAGAAAAGAAGTTTAATATATCTATTTGTTTGCGCCTTTGAGAAATATTCCCAGTGTAAATAGATTCTTTCAAAGTAAAAAACCAAACTCTTCCTTATACAATCATCTGAATAAACAAAAGACCATTTTACCCTATTGAAGCGGGCTATTATCGAAATAGGCACAAAAACTCAAATTCCCTGTGTACCTTTATAATAGATTTACAAACTAAAAATTAATATTATGAAAACGATAATTCTTTTGGCTTTAAGTACGGCCGCGCTGTACCAAGCCGCAAAATATTTTAAAGTTGAATCTCTTACGGATTTAAAAAACCTACTACCTAAGACAAGTTAACAATAAACTAATATTATAGGGCGACGCCCCCTCTGAGTGTCAATCTAAAAACCGATTCGGAATTCCGGGCGGTTTTTTTATTTCCTTTTATTTAAGTTTCGTTGAATAAATGATTCTGTAGGCAAAAGTGATTGTTGTATTTTGAGGGCATACCGTATACTATCTATTATATCTTTGTTTTTTTCTTCAATTATCTTTTTTTGCTGTTCAGTTTCTTTGTTTTTAAGTTCAATAATAATTTTTTGTTTACGGGTTGTACGCAAAGCATTAAAAATGAGGAGCGCGAAAACAAAGATTAAGATCAAAACACCAATAACTATGAGTAGAATGGTTTTTTGTTTGTTTTTCTCTGCAATAGCCAGCGCATCTTTTTTTTCCTGCTCAGCACGTGTCATATTTTCTTTTTTATCAAAATCATATTGCATCTGAGATTGCACCGTGAGTTTTGTTTTCTCTTCATTCACCAGACTATCTTTATATAAAATATAAAATTTATGGTCTTCAAATGCCTTTAACCATTTACCGCGCGCACTGTCCAACGCGGCGCGAAGTTTATATCCGTGCTTTAAAAACTCTTTACTGGAAATACTTTGAGACACTTGAAGCCCTTTATTTATAAATTTTTCGGCTTCCTGTAAATTATGAAAGGCGAGATACACCGCTCCAATATTGGTTAATGATTCGGCCACACCTTGTTTGTCTCCTAATTCTTCTTTCAGCTTTAATGATTTTAAATCACATGCAAGCGCTAGAGAATAATTGCCCTGCTCATAGTAAATTAAACCAAGGTTGTTGTAAGATGTAGCTATACCCTGCTTATCTGCGGTTTCTTCCCGTAAGCGTAATGCCGCAATTGTATTTTTTAGTGCAAGCGGCCAGTTGCGTAAATTCCGGTAAACAACTCCAATGTTATTATAAGACGCCGCTATTCCTGTTTTGTTATTTATTTCTAAATAAATTTTTAGCCCCAAAGCGTAATTTTTAAGCGCTGAATTATTATTGTTTTGATCCTGATAAATTAATCCGATATTATTATAACATGCCGCTATGCCCTTTTTAAAGCCAAGCTCTTCCTGAATTTTTAAGGAAGAAAAATAATAGTTTAGCGAGGTAGGGTAATTACCTTGATACCATTGAATAACACCCAGGGCATTGTAGGCTTGCGCCAGAATTTTTTTTCCTGTACGTGCAAGCGCTGTACTGGGAGACGAACTTAGCTGTTGGCATATTTTGACTGATTTAAGGCTATAATCAGTGGCGAGGGTGTAGTTACCTGTATTTCTTAATTCAACACTTAACCTGTTAAGAATTTTGCCTTTGCTTGAATCATCCCTGGTATTGGCAAGTACCCTCAGTAAAGAATCTGCTGTGTGAGTTTGGGAGAAGAGTGTAACGAATAAAAAACAAAAAATTAAAATAAAATAGTAATTAACCCTGTTTGTCATAAACGTATATTCGAACAGGCAAGATACATTTTTTCCGGTATAAAAGAATCTAACTTTAGATCCTTACACTCTTTCATACATCTTTCCCGGCTTGCTTTTTATCAAATAAGAAAATTCCATTTGAAGCAAAAGAGCCGCCACTTTACTCACAGGCATTTCCGTAGCATAACATAACTCGTCAATCTGAATCTGGTTTTTAGTATCAAATGCTTTTAAGATTAATTTTTCTTCCTCGCTTAAATTCAATAACAGACTTGTTTGTTTTGAGTTAATTTTCTTTTTCTCACTTTCTTCCCACTGCATGGCGTATAAAAGGTCGGCGGCATTTTCGATGAGGCTGGCGCGATTTTGCTTTATTAAACCATTACAGCCTTCTGCAAGCGCATCATTGGCTCTTCCCGGAAAAGCAAACACATCTTTATTGTAACTGTTGGCTATAGTAGCGGTTATTAAGCTCCCACCCTGCCGCTTGCTCTCCACAACCACCAACGCGTCACAAAGGCCGGCCACAATGCGGTTGCGTTTAGGGAAATTAACCGCGTCAGGATTTGTTCCACTCATAAAAT
>JAOQAF010000067.1 GCA_025963735.1 Bacteroidota bacterium | reverse complement strand
AACCGGAACTGACACTACAATCCTTATAAAATTTTATCCCCGTAAAAATTTTAAATTTAGCGCCCTTAAAGGTGTGCTATACATAAACAAAAATGGATATGTATTAACAAACGTGTTAGCAGAGCCAGGAGAAATAAAAAGTAACGGTACAGGAATTAAAATTCAGCAGCGTTATGAAAAAGTGGATTCATTGCATTGGTTCCCCAAACAGGCTAACACCGAAATCCTGTTTTATGGAATAAACCTGAATTCAAACAATGACAAGGGCGACGGAAACATCATGAAGGGGGTAAGCCGATTATATGTAAAGGATGTTAAACTTGACAGCGCTATAAAAATTAAAAATAAAAGCCTGGTTTCCTTTAATGCAGAAGGCTTTGATGCGAAAGAAGAAAAATTTTGGAATAAGTACAGAAAAGACACATTGAATCAAAAGGAAAAGCGGACCTATGGTTTAATTGACAGCATTGGCAAAGAAGCACATCTTGATCAGAAATTAAAATGGTTTGTGGCATTAACTTCAGGAAAATGGAATCTGGGTATCGTGGATATTGATTTAAAGCATATCCTGAGGTTTAACGACTATGAAAGTGTACGGGTAGGGATGGGATTAAGTACAAGCAACAAATTGTCGCGTTTATTTGGCATAAGCGGATACGGTGGGTATGGTATAAAAGACAAAGCATTTAAATATGGGGGCAGTGCCAGAATAAATTTAAATCAGGCACAAAGCACATTTATACAAGGGGAAATTGCCAGTGAGGTTGTGGAATCCGCCAGTTCCTTTTTCCTTCAGGAAAATACTTCGTTTATTAATACTGAAAATATACGCGCGTTGTTGATTTCAAAAATGGATAAAGTCAACTTTGGCCGTGTAAGTTTAAACAGTACGGTATTCAATGTGGTTAAGACTTCTGTATATGGCCAGGTTCAGGTTCGTGAATCGCCCTTTGGTTTTTATAGCGATTATTCGACAGCTCATTCATCCGAACAGCGCCGGTACATAATAAATGAATGTGGTGTCCAGCTTAGATTTTGGCCCGGAGAAAAATTTACAGAGAGTTTTGGGAATCTTATTTCGCTTGGAAGCAGACATCCTGTTTGTTTTATGAATGTTTCTAAAGGCCTGGCAAATCAGTGGGGTGATTATAAAGGTCAGTTTGAGTATGCAAAAATAGATTTGAGGATTGATCAGCGTATAGATTTTAAAATTAAGGGCTACTTAACCTATCAGGTTCAGGCCGGAAAAGTGTTCGGTAATGTTCCCTATTCGCTTCAATATAATAACAAGGGTTCAAGAACTGATAATTATTTTATCAGTTCTGAAAAAACATTTGAGACAATGTACCTGAATGAATTTGTCAGCACACAATACGGCGCTTTGTTTCTTGCCATTAACTCAGGTAAAATATTCAAGACCAACAAATTTTTAAATCCGGAAATTGAACTTGTTCATAATTATGCAATAGGAACGCTTGACAACCGGGAAAAACTCACCAACATTGAATTAAATGATATAAGTAAAGGGTATACCGAAGCGGGTCTTCGGATTAAAAACTTACTGAAGTCCGGAGTAAGTTCTTTTGGCGCCGGCGTTTTTTACCGTTATGGTAATTACGCGTACGACTTAATGCAGAAAAATTTTGCCTATAAACTTGTTGTAGGATTTGTTTTTTAAAAGCAGAAGCTACGGCAAATTTATGAGGCTGAGTGTTTGAAGGTTTTAGAATTTAATCAGTTCCTCAAACAGTTTTTTAACAGGCAGGCCCATCACATTATAAAAACTTCCTTCAATCTTATCAATGCCTATATAGCCTATCCAATCCTGGACGCCATAACCACCGGCTTTGTCGTACGGACTGAAATTAGTCAAATAATATTCAATTTCGTCTGCTTTTAATTTTTTAAAGTATACTTTGCTCACATCATAAAAAGTGGTTTGTTTGTTGGCACTTTTTAAACATACCGCTGTAAAAACTTCGTGCATTTTTCCGCTTAATTCAGAAAGCATTTGTTTTCCTTCTGCAAAATTCTCAGGTTTGTTATAAACCTTTCCTTCGCACCAGACAATAGTGTCGGAGTAATAAGTAATTCGTCATCCTTTAAAGGTTCATCGTATGCATCGGCTTTTTTTTCAGCTAAAAAAATACATATTTCCTGCGCCTTTAATTCTTCGGGCCAACTCGTTTCGTCAACCTTCATCGGTTTGTTAAGGAAATCAAAGCCAAGGCTTTTTAAAAGCTCCTGTCTTCTTGGTGAAGCGGAACCAAGGATCAGACGATAAGGAAATTCCTTTAAAATTGTATCTATTGAATTCATGTTAGTTATAATAAAAAATAATACTGAAGCCCAAACCAATGAGCATGATAAACTTCAGTAACAGACTTGCCTTTTTAAATTGTTTTGGCAGTCTTGCCTGAAGGATCATTACCAGTAGTAATAAAAGAGGCAAAATCAATCCGCATAAAATATATAATATGTCTGAAGAAAAGAGAACATGTTTAAATCTGAAAGAATTGTATACTACAAATGAAAGAAGAATCAAGGTGATGACTATTAAAAAAAAAGACGTGAGCTTGCTCGCAGGAATACCCCAATAAATTGGCATGGTATAGCCTCCTGTGGCTTTGTCTCCCTCATAATCTTCCATGTCTTTAATAATTTCACGTGCCATACTGGTTATAAACGCGAAAATGGAAAAAATAAAAACAACCTTAAAGCACGATAAAATAACAAAGGGATGTGTTTCGGTTAAATCAGGATGCGTCTTTTGTATTAATCCCATCTCATAAACAAAAGGAATGAATGCTACGGAAGCTGTTAGCAACGAAACAACCAGATTACCAACCAATAATTGTTTTTTAAAATGGGTGCTGTAAAACCACAAAAGAACCGCGGCGCCGATATGAAAAATGGCAAGGCGCAAATAACCTGTTTTTAAAGAACACAGTATGCCCAAAAAAATTCCGATGAATGTAAATGAAATATGCAAAATGATTGCCCAGCGTCTTTTAATTACTTTGTCAATAACCACAGTATCAGGATGATTGATCATATCTGTTTTTACATCAAAATAATCATTGATGATGTATCCGGCTGCCGCTATCAGAACGGTACTTAAAACCAAGATGTTAAATAACAAATTGTTTAATCCAAGAGCAATGCCATTGGCGGCCAAAATTTTTTCAAGCACAAAATATCTTATGAGGTATTGTGTTAGGGCAATCATAATAAGATTTTCCGTTCTTATTAATTTAAGAAAGGCAATAAATTTATTATTTAAAAGTGTTTTCAATAATTTACCAGTTTCTTATTTCCCAATTTCCCTGTGACTTTAAAACCTGTTCTATTATATCTCTTACACAGCCTTCGCCACCATTTCTTCCTGAAACGTATTTGCAAATTTCTTTAATTTCCTGCGCTGAATCTTTGGGGCATACCGCTAATCCAACTACACTCATCACTTCATGGTCGGGAAGATCATCGCCCATGTAAAGCACTTCTTCGTTTGTTATATTATTAGCAGCAATATAATTTTTGTAACAAAGCATCTTATCGCGTTGATTAATAAAAATATCTTTTATACCTGCTCTTAACAAGGCTTGCCTCATGGCAATATTATTCCCTCCCGAAATAACAACTAGTCTGTAACCCTTCGCAATGGCAACGTGCAGGGCATACCCGTCTTTACCGTACATGTGACGAACCATTTCTCCATTGTCAAGAATTAAAACCTTGCCATCAGTAAAAACACCATCAATATCAAACATAAGAGTGGTTATTTTCGTCAGGGCCTGTTTAAAGTTAAGCATACAATTATTTTTGCTGTGAGCTTATTAATTCACTTAATTGTTTGTATATTTTTTTGAGTTGTTTTTCTTTTTTTAAGAGCCGCATATGTTTTTCCATCACTACTTTGTCCTTGCGTTTGGAAGGGCCAGTCTGTGCGGCAGAAGGACTTATACGGTTTAATTTTAAAGCTGTTTGCTGAATCAGGGGTATTAATAATTTAAAATTTAAGGTCTTGCTTTTAATCTGACTTTCAATTAAATGATCGGCAGCTGTATATAAAGCGTTAGTAAAATTATTTACAAATACAGCTGCCAGATGTATTTTTGATCTTTCTTTTGAATTGGCAGCTATTATTTTATCAGAAAAAAACACAGCCATTTCCTGAAGTTTTTTTGAACTTATCTTGTTTTTCGTTTCTATTAAAATGGGAATTTCTTTCCAGCTGATTTCATCTTCCTTTGTAAAGGTTTGTAAAGGATAAAATACCCCCGGGTTAGAGTGATGTATTTCATCTAAGCCAATACTGCCGGAGGTATGCACAACAATGCTTTGCGGGTTAACAGTCGTAATCTTCTCAGAGGTTGAAGCAATAAATTTATCGGCAATGCAAATAAAATAAAAGGCGGCGTCGTTTATTATATTGGTTAAATTATCGTTGACAGTGCCACCAAGTTTTTTAAAATCAGCAAGGTTTTTATTTGGCTGATGGTTGTAAATAAAGAGTTTGTATTTTTTAGAGGCCGAAATTTTTTTTGCCAAGTGCCAGGCCAAATTACCGCAACCAATTATTACGATTTTTTGTTCACTTGATTTTTTCATACTTTACTTTGTAACCTTAATTTACGAATTCTTTCTACAATCGCAATACCTGTGCCGGTAGCCATTACAAGGCAACCGAGCCATAAAATATTAATATAAGGAAAAATATATGCTTCCATAACAATGAAATCTTTGTTATTGGAAACCTTTTCACTCATTGTGATCTCAATGGATCCTTCATCGGGATTGATCTTCCAAAAAACAAATTTTAAACCCAGTTTTTCAAGCTCTGCATCTTTAGGAATTACAATGTTATTTTTTATTATGTATTTAGGGCGTGCAATAAATGAGTTGGATTGGGCGTCAACCGCTTTTAAAACAGCGGTAACCTCCAGCAGCGAATCGTTTTTCTGATATTGTTCCTTACTTAAATTGGTTGTAAGAGAGTCAATAATTACAAGCGCGTTAGTTGCAAAAATTGTATCTCCCACATGACCTACATAATTTTTTGCACTTGAGTAGGCGTTCTTGTTTTTTGTAGTATCAACATTAAGATCGGCAGCGGTTACGTGAGTGTATATATCGCGGTTAAGATAATGTTTGGTGGCGGGCTCGGGCGCTTTACCCATGCGCGGATTATCCTGTATATGAGGTATGAGAGTAAAATCAAATTCGGGTTTGTTATCTTTATTTAATTTTAAATAGTCTACCTTAAAATAAACGTTTATGCCTTTACGCTCTTTACCGGTGTAGGTAACTAAGTAAGGGCCCATGGGCAACGTATCGCCCTGTGTTAACAAAATGCTTACTTTATCATCAAAGCCTTCCCCCAGGTCTGATACTTTTCTCTCGGCTGTATTTTTAGAAATAGTTGTTTTTTTTGATGTGGAAATAAGTGCTCCGAGTAATACCAAAGAAAAGCCAACGTGGGCGATTGCCGCGCCGCTTTTAGAAATTTTGCCTTTTAAAATATTAAGCCAGTAATCTCCGTTTGCAAATATGGCAAAGAGTGCAAAAATAAACAGTAAGGCGTAACTAACAGTATCCCAGGTTACCGGGGAATTATTAAGAAAGTAAAGCGGTATAACACAGGCTAAGCCAAACACAAGTGCTAATGCAAACGGAATTGAAATGCGTTTAAAAAATAAACGGAGGTCTGTTTTTTTAAATTTCAGAAATAATGCCCCGCCCATTAGTAACAATAAAATAATAACAAAGGGTGCAATCCAGGTATTATATAGGGCAGGCTTGGGTGGTGCGTACTCTGTATTAAATAATTTATTTAGAACAGGAATGGAAGTGAAGTAAGTGATGATTAAACTTGCCAGAAGTAATACCAATGAACCGAGAAACATCCAGAATTCCCTTGAAAATAATTCTTCTTCTTCCTTTTCTTTAGGAAAATATTTAAAGTATGAAATTGCTGTGATTATTGAAGATACGCTTACCCATACTATCAGGAGATTTTTTTTATAACCATAAATAACGCCAAAAGCAAGCATTAATAAAGAACCTACAATGTAAGAAGTTTTAAATAAGGAGTTATTAATCAGCAATGCAACACTTATAAATACAAAAGTCAAAACATATAAAACGAGCTGACCTGTCATGCCCAGATCGGTGAAGGCGTGAACAGAGGCATTTCCAAGCACCCCACTTCTTGTCATGAAAGTTGAATACAACACAAGCAGAAAAGAACCTATAGCTAAAAAATGTGTTGTAAATAGTGAGCCGCCTTTCTTCTTATTAATGATCATGGTGTGTCCAGCGGCTACTAAAACTAGCCAGGGAACCAGCGAAGAATTTTCCACCGGGTCCCAGGCCCAGAAACCGCCAAAGCTCAGAGCTTCGTATGCCCATGCCCCACCCATTAAAATCCCTACTCCTAAAATTAATATTCCAAAGTAGGTCCAGGGTAAAGCCACAACCTGCCATTTGGTATATTGTTTATTCCATAAGGAAGCTATTGAAAAGGCGAAAGGAACTAACGTGGATGCAAAGCCTAAAAAGAGAGTGGGAGGATGAATGGTCATCCAGTAATTCATTAGTAAAGGGTTTAACCCGCGCGCAGTGGATTCATATTTTCCGGCGAGCACAAAAGGCAAATTGCTGAATTCGGCATGCTCTTTCATTAATAAAAAAGGATTGCTTCCTATTTTATAATCCAGAATATAAGTTCCTAATAGCATACTTGCCAAAAAAACCTGTACTAAGGCAAATACGGTCATTACCGGAACTTCCCATTCGCCACCTTTTAACTGTCGCTTTAAAATCCATCCTAAAATAATATTCCAAAAGGTCCATAACAAAAAGCTGCCTTCCTGACCTTCCCAAAAACACGAAAGAATATATTTCATGTCCATTTCAGTATTGCTATGTTGCCATACATACTGGTATTCGAAATAGTGATTAAAGAGCATGAAAAATAATGTCCCTGCAATTCCTAAAACACTAAAACCATGAATGTTAAAACTTATACGTGCAAGATTTACGAAGCCTGTATTTTTATGAGAAAGATAAAAACTAAAGAAGCTTAAAAGTGCGGCAACAAAAGAGAGAACAACGAATGCGTTTCCTAAATGGCCGGCCCACAAACGTTCGTCTATGTATTTAATTTCGTTCACAGAATGTTTATAGGTTTGATCATAATAAGCGTGCTAAAATTGGTAAACAGAATAGAAAATACGTTTTGACAGTTTAACATCGGTTTTTATTTTTGACTAACCTGAGCTTTTCCATCATTATACTTGCTCGGACATTTCATTAATATGTCATTGGCATGAAATTCGGTTCCGTGCATTTTTCCTATAAGAACAATCTGTTCGCTTTTTTCAAAATCCTGGGGTTTGCTTTTATGCAGTATAACGGGCTTTGCAATGCCTTTATTATCAACAAGCGTAAACTGAAACTCATCTGCATTTACCCTTGGATCGTAGACTTGCGGCTGGTTTTTATCAAGCTTTCCAACAACGTGAAATTCTTTATCAGGGTTAGCGATGGCTTCTGTAAAATCAGCATAGGTACTGGTATTTTTTAAAGAAACAAAAATAACTCCAATTGCTATGGCAATTACAATTATACCAAGGATGTGTAATTTTTTCATATGCTTAGCTTTTAAATTTTTCTTCCAGTTTTTTTATCTTTCTGTCGAGTATTACCAAAAAAATAACCAGTGCAGTAAAAACCATTGCTATCACCGTTATAACAACATAAATTTTACCTTCCTGCCTGAATGTATCTGCCATTTGCGGTTCGGCGATTGGTTGGGCGCTTACGGCAGT
>JAOQAF010000051.1 GCA_025963735.1 Bacteroidota bacterium | reverse complement strand
AAAATAGAAAGAACAAAAAACAATTATAAAGGAGCCATTGCGTATCTTGAAAAAGCTAAAACGCTTATTACCGAATATTCTTTCTCTGATGAACTAACCGATTTGTATCGTTTAAACAACGAAAAAGAAAAAGGAGATAAAAACGCGCGTGAAGTGATTGACATGTTAAGTCCTGCATCAGACGTAGAAGGCGAAAGCGGCCACGGTCATTACGCTGATAAAGAACTTGCCTACGCTTTTTTAAAAATAAATGATGTGAACAGTGCTTTAAAACATGCTTTACTTGAATACGAGCGAAGACCGGAAAATATTGACGTGTGTGAAACAGTGGCATGGGTTAAGTATAAAAAAAATGAAATAGCAGATGCAAATAAATTAATTGATAAAGCTTTGAAAACCGGCAGTAAAAATCCAGTATTGCTTTGTCATGCTGGTTTAATAAAATTAAAAAACGGCCAGACAGAACAAGGAATGGCCTTTATAAAAACGGCGCTGGAGACTAATCCGTTTTTAGATATTGAACTTAGAAATGAAATAAAACCCCATTTGGCCCTGAAGTAGTTATGAAGTTTGAGGTAAGTAATAAGAATAAATATTTTTTAGTCGCCATAAGTATAGTGCTGGCATTTGTTCCGGCGACAATACACGCTCATACTATGGATGGTTATTTTGATAAACTTTCCAGAACCGATGTGTTTTTAATATATTTAGAACTAGGATTTACCCACATAATCCCTCTGGGGTTTGATCACATTTTATTTATATTAAGCCTGTTTTTATTAAGTCCGAAATTAAAAACCATTATCTGGCAGGCCACTGCTTTTACGGTAGCCCACTCCATTACGCTTGGCCTGGCTATGTTTGGTGTTGTATCAGCGCCTTCACATATCGTAGAGCCCATCATTGCCCTTTCCATTATGTTTGTTGCCATAGAAAATATTATCAGCGATAAACTGAGGCCAACACGTGTATTGATTGTGTTTGTCTTTGGACTTATTCATGGATTAGGATTCGCAGGAGTTTTAAAAGACCTTGGCTTACCCAAAAAAGAATTTGTGAACGCCCTTATAAGTTTTAATATTGGAGTGGAACTTGGACAAATAGCAATAATTCTTGGTGCCTGGCTTTTTTTTGGTAAATGGTTCAATAAAAAACCGTGGTATCGCAAATTTATAGTGAATCCTTTATCCGCCATCATTGCTGTAATTGCCCTTTACTGGACCATCGAGCGGGCATTTTTTGCATAAAAATAATGTTGCAAATCCAAAAGCTTTCGAAAGTCGTATATATCCATAGGTGAAAAAAACATTTATATATTTACTTCTGCTTTTATATGTTGCTGTTCAGTTAAAACCTATAACTGCAGTATTTGAGGACGTATTGGCTCATACATTTTATAAAGCTCAGCACATGGCCACCATTCATTTTGAAAACGGAAAGTACCATCTTCATACTGACTTAAAAGAAATTGCCGAACAGGATGGTTCATCCCCATCAGAAAAAGTTCCTTCTAATATAAAAACAAATGATACTGTATCATCACATACAACTCCTGAATTTATTTTTCAGCTAAATAAACAGGCGCTGGCTTTTCAATATCTAAAAGGAAGATCAACCACTCTTCCAAGCGCTTTTCTTAAGATCAGCAATCCTCCTCCACAAGCTTAACTTCTTTTTCTCAATTCAATTTATCTATTTTTTGCAGGAAGGTAATTAGGACCAGACTTTCAACTGAGTTTAGATTTTCTTAAGGGAACTCCGCGCTATTATAGAATCCTTTTGAACATACGCTGCATGTTTCTTCTTTGTGCGGAAATAAAATATTTTATTTTAACTGCTCTTCAAAAGGGAATAATCTTGCTGCTATATAACATTTTTGCAAACTTTTCAAATTTTAAATAATGACGGTCTCTTTTACTAAATGGCAATATTGTCTTGTCTTTTTTTGTCTAAGCATAACAACTATTATAAGCTCTCAAACTGCCGCAATCCGAGGAAGAGTCTCAGACAAAGAAAGTGGCATATTTCTTGGAAACGGAAATATTACAATTGGTAAAATTAACAGTCATGCGCATTCTGATGACAAGGGTATTTTTTATTTTATAAATATTCCGATTGGTAAATATAATTTGGAGATTGAATGTTCCGGTTATGAAAAGCAAATTGTAAACATAGAAATACTTTCTACAGATACTGTTGAATTAAATGTGTTTCTTATTTCAAAAGCAGTTAGTTTAGCTGAAGTTGCAATAGCCACCGACAAACCGGTATCCGCAGCATCTTCATCTTACCTGAGTCAGATTAATTTGCTTAACCGACCAAAAAATTCCGCTCAGGATTTATTGAGATTAGTACCGGGCCTTTTTATAGCCCAGCATGCAGGCGGTGGTAAAGCCGAACAAATTTTTATACGTGGTTTTGATTGTGATCACGGAACCGACATTGCAACTTTTGTAGATGGTATTCCTGTGAACATGCCAAGTCACGGGCACGGGCAAGGTTATGCCGACCTGCATTTTTTAATACCGGAAGTGGTAGAAGCCGTGAGCATTTTTAAAGGGACCTCATCACCACTATACGGGGACTTCGCTACCGGCGCGGCAGTGGGATTTAAGACCTATGATTCTTTACCAAACAATTTAATTCAATTGGAATCAGGTGGGGTTCCACGATTTAACAATCCAACAAGCAACAGGGCGCTAGCACTTTTAAAAGTACCTATCAGTAGTAATAATGTATCCTCTTATTTTGCAGCCGACATTATTAATAACCGTGGGTTTTTTGATAAAGACCAGGACTTTAAAAGACTGAATCTTTTCTCAAAAACAACCATCGCATTAAACGAACATAGTCGAATTCACCTTTCGTTAACGGGATTTGGATCCTCCTGGAATGCATCAGGTCAAATACCTGAACGTGCCGTGAAATCAGGAATTGTTAGCCGTTATGGAAGTATTGATCCAAACGAAGGAGGTACTACTCAAAGAAACAATTTTAATTTAGCCTACAATTTTAAGTTAGGATCAGGAGAGTTTGAAATACAAGCCTATATGTTTACATACCGTTTTAAATTGTTTTCAAACTTCACTTTCTTTTTAAATGATGTGATAAACGGTGATATGATTGAGCAGGACGATAACCGCACTGCAGGCGGGTTAAATACCAAATATTCTATTGGCCATAATTTTTTTAATATGTACAATAAGTTTACTGTGGGAACTTCTTTCCGTTCTGATGAGATAGAAAATCAATTATGGCATGCTCCAAAAAGGACAAGGTTAACAGCAACTGCACGTTCATTGGTTCACCAACGTTCGAATTCGGTTTTTGTGAATGAAGTATTCCGTTTCAATTCACGCTTCAGGTCAGAAATAGGTTTACGTTACGATTACTTTGTTTTTGATGTTGAAGATCTTCTTCCAACCGATTCGATGCATACAAATTATTCCGGCTTTAATTATCAATCTGCGTTTAACCCTAAATTAAATTTGATTTATACAGTAAATGACAGAGTTCAATTCTTTTTTAATTCAGGAAGCGGCTATCACTCAAACGATGCCCGCTCATCTGTTCAGGATAAATACCAGCACCAGCTGCCTCTTGCTGTTAGCGCGGAGTTTGGAACATTGTTCCACCTTAAAAGAACCCTTATCTCAGCCGCATTATGGGCCATGGACCTTAGCAATGAATTGGTATACGTTGGGGACGATGGCACCACAGAAAACAGAGGCGCAAGCAGAAGGTATGGTTTTGATTTAAGCGGAAGAGCTCAGTTGCTATCCTGGTTATATGCTGATGGTGATCTAAACTTTTCGAGAAGTTTATTTATTGATACTATATTTGGAAACCAAAAAAAGGAAGGATACTATATTCCACTCGCCCCCATATTAACCTCAGTTGGCGGTTTAACCGCGAAATTTAAAAATGGATTGGAATTTGGACTACGTTACAGATATATGCAAGACAGACCAGCTAATGAAACAAACACAATTGTTGCTCATGGCTATAAAGTGATGGACTTTAGCGCCAATTACAAAACAAAACATTATAAGGTAGGGCTCGTGATTGAAAATCTACTGAATGTAAATTGGAACGAAGCACAGTTTGCAACAGAAACACGTTTGAGAAATGAAAACAAGTCAGTCGACGAACTTCACTTTACTCCGGGGACTCCTTTTTACGCGAAAGTAGTTTTGGGTTATATTTTCTAAACGGTTAAATAATAATGCTAATCAAACAGTCATAATTAATTACCTAGAAAAACAAAAGAATTACGGACAATTAAATATTTAAAAATGAAACCAGAATTAAAACTTAGGACAAGAAATCAGAATCGGTTTTTTCTTTTTCTTAGCAGCACATATCTGGTAAGACATGCTGATTTCATGACTACCGCCCGAACTTGAGTTGCTTAATTTTGAAAGCGTTATATCATATGAATACCCTATGTTAACTTTATCAGCTGAAAGCCCGATCAATAAAACCAGCGCATCATTATTCTGATACCATGAATATGGCTTCCATAAAGGAATACCGCGATACCAAGTACCAATTACAAAAAGATTTTTTGAATAATAAACTCCCAGGTCAAACTGATTAAATTTTTGTTGCTTTTTATAATTAAACGCAAGAGTAACTGAATTTTTTTCTCCGTTTTTTCTTCCTGATTCTGTTTCATCGCCATCCAAAACAAATTTATGACCGCCATGTAATTTGAAATCGCCGGGTAATTTACTTGTTTGTTCAAGCAGCGATTGGTTTGGCCTGTTTATATGATTAATAGAAAAACCAGCCCATGAGTTTTCAGAATAAAAAAGCATTCCTGTGCTGGCATCAAAATAAGTGGTTTTAACTGCAATATTTTCAACTGAACTTGCAGCTCCGCCTCGTGCAATCTGATCACCGAAAACAAGGGAGCTGTAATCTATGCTGCGCTGCACTCCGCCTGCTGAAAACCCCGCTCTGAGCGCGTATTTTCTGTTTATTTGTAACTGATAAGCGTATAAGGCGCTGAATTGTGTTGTTTTTAAATTACCCGATCCGGCCTTGTCACTAAAAAATATGAGGCCTATACCACTGTTAATACTTTTAGCATAATGATCTACCGCCACCTGGTAAGTTGTAAATGTTCCTGGAATATTAGACCATTGATTTCTACAGTTCAGCGTCATGCGTGTGCAGGAAGTTGCGCCTGTAAAAGCCGGATTTAAGTACGTTTGAGCAGCGTAAAACTGCGAAAACTGGTAGTGCTGTGCTTTCCCCTGGAGGCCGGTTAATAAGACGGCTAAAAATAAATATGCAATTTTTAATCCTTTCATTTAATTTTTTTTGAGATATCAATGCTTATTTCTTTATCAGCACT
>JAOQAF010000007.1 GCA_025963735.1 Bacteroidota bacterium | reverse complement strand
CGCGCTTAAAATAAAGTTCTGCCAGTTCATCTTTATCCAGTTTATAAATATCTACTTTTTGTAAATACTCGAGCGTCTCCGGATATTTCTTTTTTCTGAAATTAGATTTTCCTAAATAAAAGTTTGCCTGATTAATTCTAACGCTCCCCGGGTGTTGCTCAATAAACTGTTTCATTTGCCACTCCCCGTCTTTATTAAATAATTCTATGGCAGCAGCGGCAGAATAATATTGTGCGTCAATTTTTAAAGCCGAAGATTTGCCCTGAATTAAATAGTCGTTAAAATTTTTTTGAGCGCTAACATATTGCTTCTTATCAAACAATTCCAGTCCTTGTTTGTATTGCGCGTCCTTATCAACATATATAGCGGTTTTTTGTGCGAATGAAATGACACAAAAAAACAGGAAAACGAATAAAGCACTTAAATTTCGTGAGTTGATCATTACAATAAAATAGTGGTAAAAATTATCTCAATAAATTTACTTTGTTCGGGAGCTTACTTGTTGAATGAAAACTGTCAGTTATTAACCCTGCCGTGTTGATAGTAGTATAATTACATCACTAAAAAAGGTTACACAATTTTTAAATTTGTATTCTATGTCAACACTTATAAAATTTGAAAATGTTACTGTTTTTCAGAACGAGAGGCCCGTGGTGGGAAATTTAAGTGTTGAAATAAGCTCGGGTGAATTTGTTTATCTGCTCGGCAAAACCGGCAGCGGCAAAAGTAGTTTTTTAAAAACCATTTATGGTGATCTACCCTTAACGATGGGAAGCGGCACGGTTTGTGGCCAATCGCTCAATAATTTAAAAGCCGGACAAATTCCTTATTTGCGAAGAAAACTCGGAATTGTTTTTCAGGATTTTCAACTACTTGGAGACCGGAGTGTTTTCGAAAATTTGCGTTTTGTAATGAAGGCCACAGGCTGGAACGACGAACCAAAAATTAAAGAGCGCGTAAACGAGGTTTTAAAAAAAGTGAGTCTGGAAGGGAAGGAATATAAAATGCCGCATGAATTATCGGGCGGGGAGCAACAACGGGTGAGCATTGCGAGGGCGCTTGTGAATGAGCCTGAAATTATCCTGGCCGACGAACCGACCGGTAATCTTGACCCACAAACTTCCGAAGAGATTCTTAATCTTTTAAAACAAATAAGCGAAAGTGGCCGTGCTGTTCTTCTCGCTACGCATGACATGCTTATCTATAATAAATTTCGTTCTCGCACCCTTGTTTTTGAAGATGGAAAAGTAAACGAAAAGAATTAGTGTTATATTTTTTCATATTCCGCTTTTACAAAATCCATTAATTCTTTTACATAGGCTGAACTGAAATCGAATTTAATTCCTGCCGTTTCATAAATTTCAGGAATACTTTTAGTGTAACCTAACCCAAGCGCGTTTTTGTAATTTTCAATAGCCTGTTTCGGATTTATTTTATACTGTCGCCACATGGCTATAGCGCCAAGCTGTGCGAAACCATATTCAATGTAATAAAACGGCACTTCGTATAAATGTAGCTGGCTCTGCCATTTTCGTTTAACAAATTCTTCAAGCCCCTTATAATTTATAACATCGCTTCCAAAATCTTTCATCAGGCCCTGCCAGATTTCATAACGGTCCTCAACTGTATGATCAGGTTTTAAATACAATAAATGCTGAAATTTATCTATGGCAGCAATCCATGGAAGCGCGTCAATAACGCCCTCAAGCTGCTGGCGTTTGGCTCTCTTTAATTCATCTTCATTTTTAAAAAATATGCCCCAGTGCTCCATGCTTATTAATTCCATGCTCATGCTTGCAAGCTCAGCCACTTCACTTGTAGGAGATTTAAATTCAACGAGCTCAAGATCTTTATCTAAAAATGAATGTATGGCGTGTCCTCCTTCATGAACCATTGTAACTAAATCACGATGAAGACCTACAGCGTTCATAAAAATAAAAGGTACATCAGTTTCATATAAAGGATATTGATATCCTCCAGGAGCTTTGCCAATCCTGCTATCCAGGTCAAGCCGTCTCATACGGTCCATTATCTCAATACAATTTCCGAAATAAGGATCAATTTCATTAAAGCACGTAATTGTTTTTTGTGTTAATTCCCCGGCGTTTGCAAAAGGTTTTAAAGGCGGCTGGCCGTCTTCATCCACAGAAGTATCCCAGGGGCGATAGTCATCAAGCTTTAATTTTACTTTGCGTTTTTTTTCCTGTTCTTTTATTAAAGGCACCACATGTTGTTTAACCGATTCATGAAAGTTTAAACAATCCTGCACACTGTAATCAAAACGTCCGAGGGCACGGTGCTTATAATCGCGGTAGTTTTTAAATCCTGTATTAAGCGCTACCTGATGACGTAGTTTTATTAATTTATTATAGAGTTCGTTAAGGGGGGCTTCGTCTTTCCCCCTTCGTTCCATAATTTGATAATACACTTCTTCACGCACCTTTCTATCCAGATCTTTTAAATGAATTGAAGCTTTTTGAAGCGTCATTTTCTCGCCCTTGTATTCAATGCTTTGAGCTGAGCTGATGGCGCCGAATTGCTGTTCCAATTCCTGCAACTGTGTATTAAGGGGAATGTTTTCTTCCCTGAAAAGTTCA
The DNA here is from genome assembly GCA_025963735.1 of Bacteroidota bacterium. Taxonomy (GTDB): domain Bacteria; phylum Bacteroidota; class Bacteroidia; order B-17B0; family Aurantibacillaceae; genus Aurantibacillus. The sequence continues at coordinate 12,400 of JAOQAF010000007.1, read as the reverse complement.
ATGCTGTTCTTTACGCTTCGCAAATAAATATCGTAACCGGGTTTTGTTAATTCACATGTAAATTCGTATGCCACCAGTTTTTTATTCAAATCATTGCCAATTGGAGCCATGTGAGGCTCTATGTTTTGAATGAAGTCATTAAAACTATTTCGCAATTCTTCATTCGTTGCATCGCAGGTCATTTTGATATAACGCCACGCCATGTCTTCACTCACAACAGCAGTAAGTTCAGAGTTATCTTTAAGCCATGTTTCAAGAGCCTGTTTTGAATCAAGTTTACGGGCAAGCAACTCATCGAAATAAGGTTTTAATTTTTCCCATGTTGTTACTTTAAAGTCGTGCTTTACAAATTGTCGTTGCATATATTTATAAATAATAAGTTGATTTTTTTCCTATGTTATCATAGTTAGATTCTATCCATGAATTGCAGGCCTCATAACCCATGGTTTTCAAGTGCATCAAAAAATCCCAGGTAGTATTCAATTTACTTGAAAGATTCAGGTTGCCAAGATTTTTATCCGCGCTTAAACTATGCACATTTATTTTTTTAAGCTTTCCGTCTAACGTTATTCCTTTTTCAACAAGACTATTAATAAATTCCAGATGCTGAATTTCGAGTGAGAGGGACGAGTTAAAACTAATTTCATTAACCCTGTCCTTAATATCTTCCACACTTTCGGGTACTTGTTCAATCCGAAATGGATTTATTTTTACCAGCAGGATGTCATCGGTGCCTTCTGTATGTTCGGTTAAAGGTGCCAAAGGTGGGTTACCCATATAACCGCCATCCCAGTAATGTTCGCCATCTATTTCAACTGCCTTAAACAAATACGGCAAACAGGCGCTGGCAAGAATTGCTTTAGAGGTTATTTCAGAAGGGCCAAACACCTTGGCTTCACAGGTTCTAACATTGGTTGCGCATACAAAAAGTTTGGGCGGACTTATTTTTTGAAGTTCCTCAAAGTCGATAAGATCGTTTAGAATTTTTTCAAGCGGATTTATTCCCAACGGATTGAACTGGGCAGGAGAAAGAGAATCGGAAGTAACACTAAAAAACTTATAAAGAGGCGAATAATCCATATTCCCCGGACTCATCATTTTATCAAGCCAGGAAGGCTGTAAGATAGATAATTTGCCTGCCTCAGAAATTTTATGCCAGAATTTAACAAGGGTATGTTTTGCCAGATTTCGTCCGCCTTTACTAAGGCCATACATGGTACATACACCGTTCATTGCTCCGGCACTTGTTCCGCATATGCCATCAATTTCTATTCGCGGTTCATCCAGCAACCGGTCAATTACGCCCCATGAATAAGCGCCATGCGCCCCTCCGCCTTGCAGGGCGAGATCAATTTTTTTTACTGTCTTTGGCATTGCTAAATTTAAGAAAAGATTTCGATAGGATTTTATTTCTGCTGGCTTTAATTGTAATAAACTAAAGCGGGGTTGTTGGGTTTACTTACCAGCAGTATCAACCGAAGTTGTTTTATTTTCAAGTGCCGTGTTTGTTGAAGATAGTGCTTAGTAAAACGTTCTATCATTTTAAAATTAGCTCCGTTAGTAACCGGGTTTTGTTCACTTTCAAAATAGTGAATGCAATTAATCAAACCTAAAAGCAGCGGTTCATTGCCGGAGAATCTGTTGTTTTGATGACGTTGATTTAATTCAGCAAATACATCAATGCGCTTACCATCAAAAAGTGCATATAAATTGTAATTGGCTTGGGGAGGAGGGACAAACACATTCCAGTTTTGATGAAAGTAAGGGTAAACATATAAAACCGATAACTTACCTGGTTTAAAAATATAAACGGATAGTAAAGTGAAATGCAAGCCAAGTAGCGTAAGGCCTATCAGCACTAATATCCTTTTATGTTTTGGCTTCATTATTTTTGGTTTATAAATTTAATAAAATATATATTGTTAATGCAACATGGATAAATAAACCAATGGATCTGCCGGCTATAAAAAATAAGTAGTATTTTCGCTTGGTTTATATACTTTCAAGCCCCCATTGAATGAGATTATTTGTTATTTCTTCCGCAAAAGATAATCCCGATGAACGGGTATTGGTTACTAAAATGTTTGAGAGCGGGCTTACCACGCTTCATCTCAGAAAACCAAAATATTCTACAAATCAAATGATCGAGTATATTGAGGACATTCCAGAGCACTTTCATAACCGTATAGTTATTCACTCTCATCATCAACTGGCTTTAAAATTTAATTTAAAAGGCGTTCATTATACCTCAACTCATTTACACAAAAAAAAATGGAAGTATTGGTTTGTACGACAACGGTTAAAGCTCAAATTAAGCACCATTTCTAAAAGCCGGTCATATTCACGATTACCACAGGTGTATGATACCGAGGAGCGTAATTTTAATTATTATTTAATTGGCACCATGTTTAACAGCCTCACCGGCGGTTTTTATAGTGGTTTTTATGAGGAAGGTATTTCTGCGGCAATTAAAAACTGCAACAAGAATCTTGTTGCAAGAGGCGGTACCACACCGGAGTCGGTTAAAAAAGTGAACGACCTTGGTTTATACGGAATAGCATTTAATTCTTATATCTGGGAATCTAACAGTCCGTACGCGAACTTTCTTAAAATTATAGATGCTTTTAAAGCCAACAACATTAACCTTGATTAGTATTATTTTTCAACTGTAATTTGTCCGGTAAGTTCTTTCGATTTTCCGAAAACATTTCTTAAACGTATTTGCCAAACATACACTCCTACCGGAACGATATCGTTTGATCTGCCTCTATAATTGCCGGCCCAGCCTTCTTCAAATTTATTTGTCGAAAATATTTTTTCACCCCATCGGTCAAAAACATTTAATTCATATTTCACTATTCCAAAACCTTTCGGTTGAAATACATCATTCACGCCATCTCCGTTTGGAGTAAACGCGTTAGGAACAAAAATACCGTAATCTTCGCCTATAACTACTTTCTTTATTATTGTATCTACACATCCTTTATCGGTTGTTATAATCAAGGCCACAACATATTCTCCGGCATTTTCATAAATCAAAGCAGGATTAGGCTGCGCACTTACAGTATTGGAAAGATGAGAAAAATTCCATTGCCACCCTGTAACGTTTCCTCCATAAGAAGCATTGGTAAATTGAACCTCTTCATTAACCACGGGTTTCTGAGGGGCGTAATTAAAGTCGGCTGTTGGCACAGGATAGGCCTGAATTGTATAGGTGGATGAATTACTGCAGTTATTATTATCCGTGTAATGTGTTCTTATGGTAAAGGTTCCGGCTGAATTGTAACAACTCACAGCTGAAATACCAGAGCCGCTGCTACCTTGTCCAAAATCCCAGGTGCAGGTTTGCAGCCCTGATGGCGCTTGACATGTATATGAAATACATAATGGAAAACAACCGAATAGTTTATCTGAACTGATTTCACCTAAAGGTAATGGGTTAACTGTTACTGCTATTACCGAATTGGAAGAACATCCGGCATTATCGGTTACAGTTACAGTATATGAACCTGACATGTTTGGGCTGGCCGATATAATTTGTGGATTTGCCGTGGAAGAAAAATATCCCCCGGGTCCTGTCCAAACATAGATCGCGGCGCCTTGGGCACCGGAGCTTAAAGCCAAGGTTTGATTGGCGCAAACCGGACTATTGCTTGCTGCGGTCGGACTCGGGATAGAATTAACCTGTACCGAAGTAATTGAAGTACTAATGCAACTGTTCGCGTCTGTAACCGTTACACTGTACTGGCCGTTCATTCCCAGATTTGAATTTGTTATAACAGGATTAGAGCTGTTACTTGAAAAACCAGCCGGCCCAACCCATGAATAACTCACTCCTCCATTTGCAGTTAAAGAAATTGTGCGCGGTACACATACCGTTGCCCCTGTAATGGCAATCACCGGCAAGGGATTTACGGTGGCTGAAATGGAAATAGTATTTGTACAGTTATTCGAATTAGTAACGGTTACCACATATAACCCTGAGTTACCCAGGTTTGCAGAAGGAATACCAATGCTGGAACCGCTTGCCGTAAAACCATTAGGTCCCGTCCAATTGTACACAGATCCGCCCGAGGCAGTAAATGTAAGGGACTGATTTAAACATACAGGATTGTTACTGTTAATTATAGGACTTGGCAAGGGATTGATTACAACGTTACTGGTAACAGCATTAGAACAACTACCCGCGGTAGCAATCAACGTATAAGCTCCATTGGCTGATAACCCGACATTTAAAATTGTTGGATTTTGAGTGGCGCTTGTAAAACCATTTGGTCCGGCCCAATTATAAGATGCCCCCCCACTACCGGTAAAAGTAAGTGCTGAACCCACACAGGGAGTGTTATGAATAATTGCAGGAGTTGGAAGTGCATAAACAGAAACGTTTGAAACATTTGAAGCTGTACAGCTGGATGCGCTGGTAACAATAACGGTATAAGGTCCGGCCATCAGGGTACTGGCATTCGGAATTGAAGGGTTTTGTAAAGTTGAGTTAAAGCCTAACGGTCCGCTCCAGGAATACAAAACGCCGCCGGTGGCAGAGAGGTTAATGGTTTGATTAGTACACACCGTTGGATTAGTAACAACCACCACAGGCAGGGCATTAACCGTTACATTGGTTGAAGCAGTGCTGGCACATCCGTTAATACTGGTAACTGTTAGGCTGTAGATTCCGGAATTATTCGCCTGTGCCGAAGTTATCACTGGGTTTTGAACGGAAGAGATGAAGCTGTTGGGACCTGACCACACATAGGAATTTCCTCCTGTGCCCGATAAATTTATATTTGTGTTAACACAAACCGGGTTATTACTAGCGGCCGTAGCTAAAGATAAAGGATTCACTGTTATCGATTGCGTGATGCTGGCGGAACACGTTCCGGCAGAAGCTACAAGTGTATAAATGCCGTTGGCGGCCATGCTTACATTTGTTATTACAGGATTTTGACCTGTTGCCGAAAATGCGTTAGGGCCACTCCAACTATACGTAGCGCCGCCCGCAGCGGTGAAGGTTAAGCTGGCACCCGCGCAGGGAGTATTACTGGTAATAGATGGATTCGGCAAGGTGAAAACCGTTACATTTGAAATGGCTGATGCGGTACAGCCTGCAGCACTTGTAACAACAACAGTATAATTACCACTCATGTTTAACTGAGCATTTGAAATAACCGGGTTTTGTACTGTGGATGAATAACCTAACGGTCCGCTCCAGGCATAAGAATTTCCACCGTTTGCACTCAGATTGATTGGCTGATTTAAGCAGGCTGCCGGATTGGTGACTGCAACAACAGGCAAAGGGCTAACTGTAACGTTTGTACTTATAGTGTTTAAGCAGCCCGCGGCATTGGTTACGGTTAAAGAATAAGATCCCGCATTAACCGCCGCTGCCGGTGTTATAACAGGGTTTTGAAGTATTGAAGAAAAACCTGCAGGGCCCGTCCAGGCATAAGATGTTCCTCCGCTGCCTGTAAAATTAATGGAATTGTTAACACAAACAGGGCTGTTACTGCCGGCTAAAGGAGTTGGTTTAGGATTAATTGTTACACTGGTAATTTGAGAGGCCGTGCAACTGCCAACGGTTACAAGCAAGGTGTAAGTGCCTGAAGCCGCCGTGGTAACATTGGTAATATTAGGATTTTGCAGAGTACTTGAAAACCCGTTGGGGCCCGTCCATAAATAAGTGCCGCCCCCGCTTCCCGTGAGTGCAAGCGAAGAGCCGGCACATACAGGGCCGTTATTAAACGGAGTTGCCGTTGGACTGTTAATAATAGATACCGTAGTGGTGGCAATATTGGTGCATCCAGCCGCGCTTGTTACTTTTACCGAATAGGTACCAGCTACGCCCGGCGAGGCGGTAGGGTTTTGAAGGTTTGAATTAAATCCTCCCGGGCCGCTCCAGGTATAAGACGCCATGGCGTTTACCGAAAGATTTAAAGTTTGCCCGGCACAAAGAGGACCATTGTTTGCAGGTGCAGGTACAGGCACCGGCAATACAGTTATTGTTTTGGTAAGGGAGCAGGAGGCAGTGCCAGAAGTGGCAGCCACAGCAGTAAAAACACTTGTTGAAGTGATATTAGGCACTATAGCGTTATTGCCTGTAGAAGTGTAACCCGCCGGGCCATTCCATGTAACACTTGTTACACCGGTACCGGTTGTAGCGCTAAGGGTGCCGGTTTTACCGGGACATAAAGACGCCGTGCCTGTAACAGTCATTGTGCATAAAACCCCGCAATTGGTTTGCGCCGCGCCTGCCGCGCCTGAATTGGTTTGACTGAAAGAAATTTGCTGATTTACATTTGCAAAATTGGTTATCATTAACAGATAAAATTGTCCTGCAACAGCATTGGCAATGGTTAATGTTTCGGTAGCTGAACCTGAATAACTGCAGCCAACAGTGTTAGCGGCAGTTAAATTGCCGCAGTTTCCTGTTAAGCTGCTAAAAGGTCCGTATGCAATATAATCTATATCGCTGCCTGCCGACATGGTAATAACAAGGGGTCCCGCGGTGCCGGCCTGAAAATAAAACCAGGCTGGATTAGGCTGGGAGCCTAAGCAGCCGTAATTGGGGCCTGTTTGCGCGCTTCCGGCATTTACACCCGCAGGGAACTGCATTGTTTGACCGGTGCAAAAGGGCGTTGGGCTTGAGCACATATTGTTTTGACCACTTAAAAAGCACGAAGCAAAAACCAATAAGAAAAAGAATAAGTGCTTCATATTGTTGAACTGTGTAAGAAAAGATACTGCCTATTATAAATTTATACATTTTATTCAAGAATGTCAATAGGAAATAAGTGAAATGCACATAGTAATGAGTGAATGTTTTTGAAGTTTGTTTAATTAAGAAATGAGAGGCCAAATGTTACAATAATATTTTGGTGAGGAGGCACGATTAATCAATTACAATTTGAACAAATTGCTTCGATCGCTAACAAAGACGGTAAGAAGGTTAATTCACAGCCAGCGTACTTACTCGTTGTTTGCCAAACTCCAAAATATTATCAATAAATTCATAAGGCTTATAATTATTAATGGCAGCCTGATGAAAGATACATGTGGCAGGGGTCATGCCCGGCAAAGAATTCACTTCAATAAAAATAACTTCTGTACGGCAATCGGCAAATACTCTCACAAAGGCGTCAATGCGGCAATAACCGGTTACCCCCAACACTTTAGCTGCAGCGCCAAGGGTTGCCTTTACCTGCTCACTCACGGTTTGTCTTTCCTTACCTTCTTTGGAATAACGTGCAGGCGTTATATTCTGGCCCTGACCTGCTAAAAATTTTTCTTCCAGGCTTAATACATCGCCATCAGCCAGGGCTTCAGACGCTTCAAACACTTCGTACTGCAGCCCGCCGTCATCATTATATTTTGTAAGCATTCCCCCGGTTACTTCCAAAAAATGCAAAGCGTCTTTTTTGCTGATAAGTTCTTCTACAAGAATAACTTTCTTTTGAGGAAACTCTTCTTTTGGTTTTATATGAAGAATTTGGCTCGCCTTTGGGTCCAAATCTTCAGATGTTCTGAAAATAAGCGCACAGAAAGCGGCAAACTCTTCGCTGTTCTTTATTTTTTTTACGGCACTGCTGCAGCCATCATCCACAGGCTTTGCAATAAAAGGATATTTTATCTTTTCTTTTAAAGCACTTTCAATTTTTGTTTTATCTTTTTCCCAATCATCTTTTGTAACCAACATATGTTCGGCCACCAGGAAGCCGTGAGCCTTTAATAATTCATTGGTCTGATATTTATCTATTGTTATAGATGAACTTTCTTTGTTCGACCCATTGTAAGGCAAACCAAGTTCATCAAGTTTTTCCTGTATCGCCCCGTCTTCACCCGGACGCCCGTGCAGAGCAATAAAAACCTCATCGGCTTTTTCTTTTAGAGCTTTATAATTTAATTTCTCAGGAGCAGTAATTGTGTTGGGCGAACCATATTTATTCGTTATGGCCTCACACTGTTTCATTATGTTTTTAATAACGCTATGCACCTTGAAGTTTTCGGCTTTCTCTTTTATATCGTCTGCGTTATCTTTTAACATAAGGTTAACCGGAATGTGATACAGCTGGTGACCATTATTATTACCGGTTAAAAAAACAGGGAAAGGCGCATACTTTTCTGACGAAGCAAGTTTTTCAAAAACATTTCTTCCGCTTTCAACAGAAATGTGTCTTTCGGAAGAATAGCCGCCAAGAATTACGGCTACCCGTATTTTATTTTTTGTGGCATTTTTATCCTGTAAAATAAGTTCATCCAGCTTTTCGAGTAAAAATCTGTAATGCGTTTTACCTTTTGACTGAATGCTCCGTTTAGCAAGAGAAGTGCGGACAATAAAAGTAAGAAACTGTGAAGGGTTAAGTCCGATTTCAGCTGCCTGATGAAAAAAGAAAGATGACGGCATCATTCCGCTGGTAGTGTTTGGATCATTTAAAAATATTTTACCTTCCTTGCTTAAAAAGCCATCAATGCGGGCATACACATCAAAATGCAGTTCGTAAAATAATTTTTCGCAATCTTTTCTTATCTCTTCAATCTGAAGATCCGGAAGATCAATGGGCGTAATTTTTCTGGATAAGCCCGGTAAATATTTACTCCTGTAATCAAACAGTTCTTTTCCTTTCCTTATCTCTGTTGGCGGGAGGGCAATAGCAACGCCGTTTTCATCTTCAAGCACGATACAGCTGAACTCTTTTCCTTCAATAAAACTTTCAACCAAAACGGTACTCTCACCATCAACACTTTCCAATATAAAACCATCATCTTTTAAATTTTCATTTAAGAAATCAATGAGTTTATTTGGATCATAAATAACAATTGAATTTAATTCTTTGGGATAAGTAATGGCCACAGGCATCCCTATTCCTTCACGAATATCGGCAAGTGTTTTTATAAACTGAATTTTCTCATCGCCCGAAAGACCCTGCCATTCTTTGGAATCCACCCACCTTGTAAATAAAGCTTTTTCAACAGCGCTCATAAATTCAAATTCGTTATCAGAATGAAGAACGCTGATGCCAATACTTGAGCCTTGATTCGCGGGCTTAACCACACATGGAAAACCAATTTTTTCTTTTACGCTTTTAAATGAATTCTTGGCCCTACCCTCTATCCAGTCATCGCGCTTAATGGTAATGTAAGCCGGACTATTAAAGCCTTTGTTAACCATTAATTCTTTCTGAATACTTTTATCAATTCCAATGGCAGAAGCTAAAACGCCCGAGCCCGTGAAGGGTATCCCGTAATAATCAAATAATCCCTGAATTCGTCCGTCTTCACCATAAGGACCATGAAGACAGAGAAATGCAATGTCAATCTTTTCCTTTAGTTCCGGAACACTTAATTTTTTTCCGATTCCTGATATAAGTTCAGTTTGTTTCTGTTCGGTTAAATTACCAAGACTTTCGGCATAGAGTTGAAAGTGGGAATGGGTTGGTAAAAACTCAACCGGTGGATAAAAATCGCGGATGGTTCCTTTATAAACAAACTCCCAGTTAAGTTCTATGAAATTGCCGAAACTATCTACAAACAAAGGAACAGCTTCAAATAATGATTTGTTAAGATTATCATAAACGGTACGGCCTCCGGCGAAGGATATTTCCCGCTCTTTACTTTGCCCGCCAAAAATTATTCCTACCCGAAGTTTATTGTTCATGAATGCAAAATTGATTAATATTCAAAAATAAAAGAAATGCAATGGTGCATTGGATTTGTTTTTGGAATTAATTAACATTGGTTTGTAGAATACGTCAGCTGCAATGGGGTTTATTGTTTATTTTTATCGTTCTAATGATTACACGTTTTATAATATTTTTTCTTCTTATTACTGTAGTAGAAGTATATTTTCTTCAGGCAGTAAAAACTTTTTCTCAGGATTTTTCGCCCGGTAAAAAGAGTGCTATCCTTTATATAGCTTATGGGCTAGCCTTATTAAACATTGGCCTTGCCGTTATTGCCATGTTTTATCCGCCGCCAAACTGGAATAATTTTTTCCGTTTCATGTCAGCTATAGGCCTGATATTTTTTGTTTGTAAATTGCTTGGATGCAGTTTTCTTATCATTGATGACGTTATTCGTTTGTTCCGCTGGGTGTTTTCGTGGTTTCAACCTAAGCAGACTGAAGCTATTGAAGCGGGAACAAAAATAAGCCGGTTAAAGTTTATGAGTCAGCTCGCCATTACTTTTACCGTAATTCCTGCCGTTGGGTTTTTGTATGGAATGGTGCGTGGCGCTTACAAATACAGAGTACACAAAGTGAAAGTACCTTCACAAAATTTACCTGATGCGTTTAACGGTTATAAAATTGTTCAGATTTCGGATATACATACCGGTTCGTTTTTAGACAACAACGCTCTAACGCGTGCCTTTGATATAGTAATGAAACAAGGTGCCGATTTGATTTTGTTTACCGGCGACCTTGTTAACAATGAGGCTAAAGAAACAATAGGATTTGAGAATGTATATAACAAATTAAAAGCCCCTCACGGTGTGTTTTCGGTGTTAGGGAATCATGATTACGGCGATTACGTTCAGTGGGATTCTCCTGAAGCTAAAAGAAAAAATCTTGAATCTCTTAAATCAGTTCACGGGAGCGCGGGTTGGCGTTTGCTAATGAACGAGCATGTGGAACTGGAACGAAACGGACAGAAAATTGCTTTGCTTGGAATTGAAAATTGGGGAGGCAACATGCATTTTCCAAAATACGGAAGAATGGACCTGGCTTATAAAGGTGCGGCCGGCTATCCATATAAAATTTTAATGAGCCACGATCCCAGTCACTGGGAAAAACAGGTGCAGCCGGAATACAAAGACATTGATCTTACACTTAGTGGCCACACTCACGGTATGCAATTTGGGATTGAAATTCCGGGATTAATAAAATGGAGTCCTGTTAAATATTTTTATAAGCAGTGGGCGGGGTTATATAAGCAGGATAATCAATTTTTATACGTTAACAGAGGTCTTGGGTTTTTAGGTTACCCAGGTCGTCTTGGTATCTGGCCTGAAATTACAGTTATTGAATTACAGAAAGTATAGTTTTTACTGAAGCTTAACGGTCCTTTTCCCATCATGTATCGACAGTGAATTGAAAATTAAAACAAATTATTTAATTTGATTTTTATGTTAGATTTATTTTAATTCTTGAAATTTGTTATTCAATATATGCCGTCATTTACAACCATCATTCAAAAGTTTGCTAATAAAGGCGAAAAGACCGGTTGGCGATACGTCGATATTCCCCCTGATATAATCACCTGTCTCAAATTAAAAAACAAAAAAGAATTCAGAATAAAAGGAGCGATAGATGATGTAAAATTTGACAGAATGGCTTGTTATCCTATTGGAGATGGAAATTTTATTATCGCTTTAAATGCAGAGTTGAGAAAGAAATTAAAAAAAGATGAAGGCGCCATGGTAAGCATAAAGTTTAGCATGGATAAGGCGGAAGCCTTGCAATCTGCCGAATTGCTCACCTGCCTGGCAGAAGATGCAGTGGCAGGAAAACATTTTGACTCTTTATTGGTATCACACAAAAATTATTTTCACAGGTATGTTTATACAGCCAAAGGCGACGCAACAAAGGCGGCGCGTATTGTAAACATCATTAATGCGATGTATAAAAAACAGAATTTCGGTGAAATGATACGGGAGCTGAAACAAAAAAATAAAGGTTAATGGAAATAAAACTTTTGGATAAATAAAAAGCCCCGCTCGCGCAGGGCTTTTGCTTTTTATTGAGATAAAAGACCCCTTAGGATGTTTTATCTCTATAGATTGCGAGGGACTTAATCAAAGTCGGCTCTATATATAAGGGAAATCAGTTTAAAAGATTTCCAGTTTGGCTGGATCTGCTTCCGCATGAGTAAACGCGCAAACGCTTTACATTGGGAGGCAGACCCGGTACTGTTGCAAACATAGTTTGCGAGTTCTTAGTTCGTAAGGCCACCAGTTATCCAGGTGCCTTTGCATTCTTATTAAGCCCATTACTAGCTTCCACTCTTTATCTGCTGGCTGAAACCTTACGGGGTTTCCAAAAGCCTTACGGGGCTTTTCCTGGCTGCTTTTTACCTGTCGTTTCAGAAACCTTACGGGGTTTCGCTTCGTTGTTCTTTGCGAGAGACCTTACGGGGTCAGCTCTGTTGTGCTGCTGAAACCTTACGGGGTTTCCAAAAGTCTTACAGGACTTTTCCTTGCTGCGTTTTACCTGTCGTTTCAGAAACCTTACGGGGTTTCGTTTTCGTTGTTCTTTGCGAGAGACCTTACGGGGTCAACTCTGTTGCTGCTGAAACCTTACGGGGCTTCCAAAAGTCTTACAGGACTTTTCCTTGCTGCGTTTACCTGCCGTTTTCAGAAACCTTACGGGGTTTCGTTTTCGTTGTTCTTTGCGAGAGACCTTACGGGGTCA
>JAOQAF010000229.1 GCA_025963735.1 Bacteroidota bacterium | reverse complement strand
GGGTAAAGTTTCTGTTTTTGTTTTACCAAAGTTTATTAAACAGGAAAATCCTCTTTATTTTGTAGACAATGAATTTAACGGGGTAATTGTTGAAGGAGAATTCAGCGGCGATCAGTTTTTAAAAGGTAAAGGCGCGGGTGGCCATCCAACAGGCGCCGCCGTTCTTTCCGATATTTCAGCCTTATCGTATGATTATAAATATGCATTTAAGAAACTTCATCAACATCCAAAAAATCATATCAGCAACGATGTTTTTATAAAGGCTTACATCCGTTATAACACGCTGGTTGACATTCAGACACTGGAAATTCAGAGCATAACAGAACAATACACCGGTGATAATTATAATTACGTTATAGGTGTGTTGAACATTAATGATTTGCTTAGAGAAAAAGAATACGTTTTAAAGAATAAGATTTTTATTGCCGAACTGCCGGAAGACGTGCTGACGCCGGTAACAGCACCTGATAAAAAGCTTGCTATGAAAATTATTTCGCAGAACAATTAATCAGATCTAAAAATTACGGGTAATAATTCGAAAGGTGAAGCTACTTTTTCTTTAACAGAAAATTTTTATTCTTTTCCATTTCAATTTTTCCGATATCAGAAATGGTCATAACTTCTTTGTAGTCTTCATAACCGGCTGAAGTAACCAATACATCATATTTGCCAACCGGAAGGCTTATTACAAATTTGCCTGTTTTTGTATGAGGGGTAAAAAGATAATCTGTTTTAGTTTGGGCATTAGTAATTACCATTGACACTACAAAACTTTTTGGCTGATTAGACATAACAGTATCTCCCAGAAAAACGCGGCCTGTATAAATTTTACTTATCTGTTCATTATCATTAAATTTTATACGGTAAATGTCCAAATCACCGTAACCTCCGGGCCTGAAGGCACTGATATACGCAACCCGGTTGTCGGGTGTAACGCAGATGTTACGATCATCATCGGTTGAATTTATTGGAAAGCCGAGGTTTTCAGGTTTAGAAAAAGTATTCTCTTCTTTATTCCATGTTGTTTTAAAAAGATCGTAGCCACCAATAGAATTATGGCCTTCGCTCGCGAAGTAGAGAGTAACACCGTCATTAGAAAGATAGGGGAAATCTTCGTTGTAATTTGTATTGATAACATTTGACAGTTTTTGAGGAAGAGCCCATTTACCATTTGGTAACTTTCTGCAGATAAACAGGTCGCTGGTTTCTTCGACTTTGTCTCTTCTTGCAAAAAACATGGTGTTACCATCTTCACTTAAGCAACCACTGGTTTCAATTTTTTCGTTAATGATCGGATCGCAAATTTTAGGTTTTGGAAACTCTGAATTTAAATCTGATCTCTTAGAAATATAAATATCTCCGAATTTATCAATGTGATCCTGGTAAACATACATTTCAAGCCCATCGGGTTTTAGCCCAACAGCCTGTTCATCAAGCGCCCCGTTAATATTTCTACCCGCATTAATTACCTTGGCCCATTTGCCGTTTTCCACTTTACTAAAATAAATATCACTACTGTGATAACCATCAATCTCAACTTTTTTTCCTCCCACGTTATCTTTTCGTCTTGATGTAAATGCCAGAAAGGTTTCATCCGCGTTTACAAAAGGATAATAGTCCGGATCTTCGCTGTTTACATCCTTCCCTAAATTTTGAAAGGATACGTTAACCGGATTATTCATAAGCCGAAGCGCGCTGTTACACTGCTGAACCATGTGGCTTATTTCATCTTCCCGTTTGGGTTTTAAATTTTTAAATTTTGTAAAGGCAGAAAGGGCATCATCAATTTTATTTATGAGCATATACGCTTTACCCAAATCTATCCAGGCTTCTTCTTTACAATTCTTATCTTTTGTATACTCTTCCAGATATTTTACTGCTTCTTCACGGTTTATTTTTGTATTTAAATAACATAACCCGAGTTTATATAAGAGGTCTTTATTGTTAGGCGTTTTTTTTAATTCGACTTTATAAATGGGCATAGCCATTAAGTAATTCTTATGTGCGAAATGATCATCCGCATCATCTATGCCGGGTTGTATGCCCTTTGGCTGAGAAAAAATGTTCAGCACAGAAAATAGAAATAAGAGAGTATACAGCTTTCTGCTATGCATTATAACCACCTAATTTAAGTAAATAATCTGCATTTGTTACTTTTTTTGTGAAAGATTAAAGAGTTCGTCCTTCTCTTTTTTAGTGAGGCTGTCGTAACCACTTTTCGATATTTTATCAAGTAATTCGTTCATTCTTAATTCACCGCTTTTTCTTTTCTCATTATAAGCATCATCGGGTGTTTTATTATAAGAAACAATTTTAAGTTTGGTTTTCTTTTTCGCTAAAAAACGTACATCAAACACATCAATACCACGCTTTAAAAAGTATCCGTATAATAACCCAAATAAGGCGCCGCCAATGTGTGAAATTTTTCCTCCGGTGTTAAGTGAAAAATCCAGTACAGTACTTAATAAAAAAGTGAGCGCTGCAAAATACTTATATGGCATGTTAATTATACCCCAAAGGCTCACATTATAATTAGGCGCGTAAATGGCCATTACCATTACAACGCCCATAACCGCCGCCGAGGCCCCTATAAGATAAGAACCTCCAAATGAATCAGGAAGCAACAAACCGCATAACAATAAAAAAGCACCACCAAACAAGCCGCTCATTACGTAAACGTAAATTAATTTTTTTTCGCCCAGAATGAGATAAAACAACTGCGCTGAAAAATAAAAAAGCAACATGTTAAAGAAGATGTGACCCAAAGATTCATGGGTAAACATGTAAGTGAAAATTGTCCAGACCTTATAGATAAACGCATAGCCCCCGATTGGCAGTGCAAGGTAAGCCAGTAAGGGAATCCGTAATATGTGCAGGGAAATATTTACAGTTAAGAACAGCGCAACATTAATAATAATTATTTGCGTAAGTTTTCCCTGCTGCTGAAAAGTGGAAGATATTTTAGTAAAAAAATTCATTAATGATAGTGCGGTTTAGGTCTTCTCCATATTAAAACCAGAATAACTCCAACAAATAAACCACCCAGATGCGCGAAGTGAGCAACGTTATCAGTAGGACTGTTTCTGATTCCTGAAAAAAGTTCAAGTGCGCCGTAAGCTATTACTAGCCACTTTGCTTTCATAGGAAAAAGAAAATAGATATATAACATTTGATTTGGAAACAACATACCAAAAGCGCCAAGCAAACCAAAAAGTGAACCGGAGGCCCCAACAATTGCATGAGCATCCAGACTGTTGATCTCAATGTATTTTTGATTTATTAATTCAGCTCTGTCAGCCGGATTGTGTGCTTCATTAATTTGTTCGTTCACGATAGAAAGCCAGTTCATTATCTCATAATTCATAATAAGATATTGCGCCAAAGCCGCTCCCAGTCCGGTTAGTATATAAAAAATTAAATAACGCTTCGGGCCCCAGGTTTGTTCAATCACCTGACCGAACATATATACACCAAGCATGTTAAAAAACAGATGCGTGATACCCGCGTGCATAAAAATATAAGTAATAAACTGGTGAGGTTTAAAAGATGGGGCGAGGTGATGGTGCAAACCAAAATAATCAGTTAAATTAATTCCTTTGTTCATGAGTAACTCCGTAAGCACGAACATGATCACATTAATGATGATTATATTTTTGGTTACAACCGGTAAACCACCAAAGCCGCCGGGCCTGTATTGATTATTAAAGCTCATTTATTTCTTAAAAAATTTTTCTATTTCATTCAGTTCAACTTCCATCATTACAGGCTTTCCATTGGCAGTATACAAGGGGTTGTCGCATTTTACAATTTGATTAACAATCAGCTTCATTTCAGTATCGTCAAGAATCTTTCCGTATTTAATGCATGTGTTTTTTGCAATGGCCCGGCACAAATTATCATGCTTTTCTATTTTAGCGTCAATTGTATTTAGCTTAAATGTTTCAAGAATTCCTTCGAGGGTTTGCACTACGCTAATGTCTTGCAGATCGGCCGGCGCGCCATTAATAACAATACTGTTTTTACCAAATTCTTCAATGTCAAAACCTAATACATTAAACTCCTCTTTCAGGTCTTTAATTAAATTAAAATCATTCGCGCTTAATTCAACTTGTTCCGGGAAAAGTAATTGCTGAGAAGAAATTCTGTTTTCAGATTTTGTTTTTAAATAATGTTCATACAAGGATCGTTCATGCGCCCTTTGCTGGTCAATAATAACCAGGTTTTTATCAAAAGAAGTTACAATATATTTAAAATTCAACTGAAACACATTGTATTCTAATGTTTCATTTTTTAAAATTTCTATGGCGTGTTGCTCGTTTGTTTCTGACTGTACATCATTTCCAACTGTATCTTTAAAGCCACTGAATAAACTTTCCCAGTTTTGTTTATTGGCTTTTTGCAAGCCCCCTTCATCATTCGAATAACCGGTGGATGCGGCATTTTTAAAAGGATTATAATCTGGATTGTAACTTACCTTTGGCTGAGCGTATACTTTGTCTGTAGTAACGAAATCTGAAGTAATGCTGTTTTCAAAATCGAGTGAAGGGGCAACATTGGCTTTCCCAAGGGCGCGTTTTATAACACTTAATAAAAGCATGTACACCGATTTTTCGTCTGTAAATTTTATTTCTGTTTTAGTAGGATGGATGTTAATGTCGATGTGTTTGGGATCCATCTCCAGAAACAAAAAGAACTTCGGATGAGATTGAAAACCAATCAGCTCTTTATACGCTTCGTAAATAGCATGATTTAAAAAAGGATTTTTAATGAACCTGTTATTGATGAAAAGAAATTGTTCCTTCCTAGTCTTAACAGCGGTATCCGGTAAACTCACGTAACCGCCTATCTTCAAAAAAGAAGTGTTTTCAGAAACAGGCACCAGATCTTTTTGCATGTAACTTCCGTACAAAGATTTTATACGTTGAATAAGACTTCCGGGAGCAAGGTTCAGGATTTCATTACCATTACTTATCAGCGTGAAATGAATGTCGCAGTGAGGTAAAGCTATCCGTTCAAATTCATCAACAATGTGTTTTTGTTCAACCTGATCGTTTTTTAAAAAGTTGCGCCTGGCAGTGATATTAAAGAAAAGGTTTTTTACAATAAATGTTGTTCCGGTTGGCGTTTGACATTCGGATTGTGATATGAATTTACTTCCTTCAATTACAATATGCTGTCCAACAATTTCATTTTCCTGCTTCGATTTAAGCTCAACCTGAGATACCGCTGCAATACTTGCCAACGCCTCTCCCCTGAACCCTTTTGTTGTCAGCGACCAAAGATCATCGGCCTTACTTATTTTAGAAGTGGCATGTCGCTCAAAACACATGCGTGCGTCAAATGGACTCATCCCTTTTCCATTATCAATAAGTTGTATCAGGGATTTTCCGGCATCTTTTATAATAAGTTTAATGTTATTTGCACCTGCATCAACAGAATTTTCGAGTAGTTCTTTTACCACACTTGCAGGACGCTGCACAACTTCTCCTGCAGCTATTTGATTAGCTACGTGATCAGGTAAAAGTGCAATAATGTTTTTTGACATAATATCCAAAAATAGCGATAATAGGTTAAAAAATTAACTTATTAAATACCTTGAAGACAGAATTAAATTTTACATTTTATAGGTTCGCTTTTTAAGCTAATAGACTGTCTATTAGAGTTTTTAAAGTTAAAAAAATGTTAATAATTTATATTTTTTATTATATTTATAAAAATTAAGAATTATAAAATGAGAAAAGATTCTTTTGTCGCGTGCATTTTTATGGTGCTTTTTCTATTTTCAACATCTTTTAAATCGCAGAACACCGATATTTTAAAAGCATTTATTAATAAAAACGATTTTGTTCTAAGAAGCGTTCAAAAACATTCTATCCTGCTTTCAAACAGTTCAAACGACGTAGTTATTAAATCTATTTTAAAGCTTCAGTTAATTTCTATAAAATTTTACCAATCAGATAATGAATTAAGTAAACAGGCGGCCTATCAGGCGAGAATGGAAGGTTTAAGTTTTTTACAAAAGAATACCGGAGTTCCGTTAGAATATTTTAAACTCACTGAAAAAGAAAAAATCTTTTTTGGGACACCATCCGCGCTTCAGGCACCGCAACATTATCTTCCCGAAAGTGAATTAAAATCAATAGAGGAAGCGGAACTCAATAACCCGGCCTCTCTCAATTCGTTTGTTGTAACAATTCAATAATAAAACAATAAGTTAACTATCAATATTATGGGCTATTTAAAAATTGCTTTACGTTTTTTTGTCATAATTTTTATAATTCAAGGTAAAGTATACTCACAGTGTCCGTCACCAGGTATTAACGCCCAGGCCGGCACCGGGCCCAGTACAACTATTTGTTCGGGGCAATGCGCCAATTTAACCGCCACTGTTATTCCTCCGCCCAATTCAACAACAAACTATTCAGTAGGTGCAATAACATACTCTACTTATCCTTATTTCGGAGGCTCAAACGCTTTTGCCACAACGTTAGATGATACCTGGAGTGATGTAATTGATATTGGTTTTAATTTCTGTTATTTTGGAAACACATATAATAAACTGGTAGTAGGATCCAACGGAGAAATAACATTCAACCTTGCAAGTGCAAATATGCCGGAATCATGGATAACCACTCAGGTGCTGCCAAATTTAGTGGAACATCCTCCAAACACTATTTGCGGCCCTTACAGAGATTATAATCCATACCCGGGTGGAGTTATCAGAACCTACACTACCGGAGTGGCGCCTTGCCGTGCTTTTATTGTGTATTATAGTTCTGTTACATTATTTTCATGTTCTACCCCACTTTCATCCTTTCAAATTGTTTTATATGAAAGCTCCAATATGATTGGGGTTAATATTCAAAACAGCACGGCTTGTTTAAGCTGGAATAGCGGAAGGGGCCTTGTGGGAATTCAGAATGGCACAGGAACCTTTGCCGTGGCCCCTCCCGGACGAAATGTTTTAACTCCCTGGACGGCGATTAATGAATCATGGTGCTTTACTCCAACCGCCGCACCGGTTTATACGGTAGGGTGGACCGGACCTTCGGGTTTTACTGCGTCCGGTTTAACGGCTACGCCTTGTCCTACAGCAACAGGTAACTACACCGCAACCATGAGTTATTGTTCCGGCTCCGTTTCATCCGTGGTTCAAGTACAAGTTAATACACCAACTGTATCAGCATCTGCCTCCTCTAATACAATTTGTCCTCCAGCGTCTGCTACCTTAACGGGGTCCGGGGCAACATCCTATACCTGGCAAACTCCCTCCGGTAATATTGTTGGTTCTACCACTGTTGTTTCACCCACTACTACTACCACTTATACATTGTTGGGATCTAATGGTGCTTGCACAGGTTCAACAACCATTCAAATAACTGTTAATCCCGCCCCTGTTGTTTCTGCGTTTAATTTATCGGGCACGGTCTGCCCCGGAAATCCTGCAACATTAGTGGGAACAGGCGCCATATCCTACACCTGGTATGCAGGGGGAATGGCCGGCAACATTATAACCGTGACTCCAACCGTTACCACAACCTATACTGTTGTTGGTTCTTTAGGAAGTTGTACGAGTCAGGCAACCGTTATAACGCCCGTAAGCAGCGGACCATCAATTCTGACTATAGCATCGCCTTCAGCAATTTGTCCAGGTGGAAGTTCTACACTTACCGCTTCAGGGGCTCTGTCCTATACTTGGAATCCCGGAGGAACAATTTCCAACTCAATTATTGTTTCACCTGCTTTAACCACCACTTATTCTGTTACAGGTACTGACGTGCTAGGCTGCACCAGTACAAAAACAATTTCATTGATTGTAAATACAATTCCTTCAGTTACAATTTCACCTGTTTCACCATCCATATGTATTGGTACTTCCGCCACATTAACTGCCTCCGGAGCTTCCGGCTATACCTGGAGTCCGGGAGGTTCCAATGCCGCAAGCATCATTGTTTCTCCTGTTACCAACACAACGTATACTTTATTAGGAAGCAACGGCACCTGTACCAATTCAACTACAAAAACCTTAACAGTAGTTCCTGTTCCAACGTTGAGCGCGTCGAGTTCCACAACGTCTGTATGTGCAGGCAATTCGCTTACATTAACTGCATCCGGCGCTTCCACTTACACCTGGAATCCCGGAAATATAAGCGGAACAAGTGTTACGGTTTCGCCAACAATTACTACAACCTATACCGTTATTGGTTCTTCGGGGACGTGTACAAGCAGCGCGGTAGTATCTGTAACGGTTAATAACGCTCCTGCAATTACAGCCAACGCAAGCCCGTCGGCTATTTGTCCTGGTAACTCTTCAACCCTAACTGCATCGGGAGCATTGAGCTATACCTGGAACCCGGGTGGTTTAACGGGCTCTTCAGTTGCTGTAAATCCACCTGCAACAACAATTTATTCAGTTAACGGAAGTAACGCTTCGGGTTGTACAACTACGCAAACCGTTAGTTTAACAGTTAGCCCTGTGCCTTCGGTTATTTCATCATCCTCTTCTTCCTCCATTTGTATTGGAAGCAATGCAACTTTAACCGCTACCGGGGCTTCCGGTTATACATGGAATCCCGGCGCCTTAACGGGCAGTAACGTAATTGTTTCTCCCGTTACAAATACCACTTATACAGTAATTGGGAGCAATGGGGCATGTACAGGTACAGCAACCATTGGCATTACAGTCGTGCCCATTCCTACAGTGAGCGCATCAGGTTCTTCAACTTCTATTTGTTCGGGAAGTTCACTTACATTAACATCTTCCGGCGCTTCCTCTTATTCATGGAATCCGGGTAATATTGTTGGCGCAAACGCAACTGTATCTCCAACCATTACTACAAACTACACGGTTACCGGCCTTTCAGGCAACTGCACTGGCAGCGCGGTAATTTCAGTTAGTGTTAATAACGGGCCGCCTATAACCATGAGCGCAAACCCGGGTATTATTTGCTCAGGCAGCGGTTCAACGTTAACCGCCAGTGGCGCTTTATCCTACACCTGGAGCCCGGGCGCTTTAACGGGCAGTATTATATCCGTAACACCATCCTCTTCTACAGTTTATTCCGTTGTCGGAACTAACGGATCAGGATGTACAACAACGCAAACCGTTAGTTTAACAGTCACCCCAAATCCTACTATTACATTATCATCTACCTCCACATCTGTTTGCATTGGCGGAAACGCTACTCTTACCGCTAATGGCGCTACAAACTATACCTGGAGTCCCGGTGCTTTAACAGGCAGTAATATTGTTGTTACACCGACTTCAAATATAACTTATACTGTAAACGGAACATTGTCCGGTTGTCCGGCTCAGACGACAATTACTATTAATGTTGTTCCTGCTCCAACTATAACTGCTGTAAGTAATCCAACAATAATATGTAACGGTAACCCGGCCACGTTAACCGCTTCAGGTGCCTCGAGCTATACCTGGAATCCGGGTGGCTTTACGGGAACAACCATCAGTGTATCCCCGAGTATTACAACAACTTACACCGCAACAGGTAGTAATGGAAGTTGTTCCTCTGCCACAACAGTAGTATTAACTGTGAATCCAAGTCCAACTATTTCTTCAACAGCTTCACCAACATCCATTTGTGTTTCAGGCACTGTTACCTTAACTGCGAACGGGGCCAGCACTTATACATGGATGCCGGGCGCTTTATCAGGAAGTACTGTAGTGGTATCTCCAACAATAACAACAACCTATACATTAACCGGCACCTCCGCTTCAGGATGCGTGAATACCGTTACTACAGCAGTTGTAGTAAATACCGTTCCTGTTTTAACATTAGTTGCCTCTCCAACCATTATATGTAATGGCTCTTCCTCCACTTTAACAGCAAATGGAGCAAGCAGTTATACATGGATGCCCGGGACTATATCCGGAAGCAGCATTGTTGTATCCCCATCTGTAACTACAACTTATACAGTTACAGGGGTAACAGGCGCCTGCTCAGGAACTCAAACATTAAATTTAGTAGTTAACCCAAATCCAACTGTTACCGCCTCAGCTTCGCCATCTAATATTTGCGCGGGTAGCTCCTCCACATTAACAGCTACAGGTGCATCTTCTTTTACATGGAACCCGGGTGCTTCGGCAGGAGCTTCAATTGCGGTTACTCAAACCTCCACCACAGTTTATACTGTAACGGGAAGCACACCTTTAGGGTGTTCGAATACCGCCACTCTGAATTTAATAGTATCCCCTGTTCCAACAATAACAGCTACTTCAAACCCTACAACAATCTGTAATGGAAACAGTGCTACACTCAGCGCGAGCGGTGCAACTTCCTATACATGGAATCCGGGTGCTTTAACAGGAAATACTGTTATTATGTCTCCGTCAGTTACCACCACCTATACGGTTTTTGGCGCTATGGGAATTTGTAACACTACGCAAACCGTTAGTTTAAATGTAAACTCTCTGCCTGTTTTATCCGCCGCGGCGAATGCCGCAACCCTTTGCGCCGGAATGGCGAGTACACTTAACGCAACGGGAGCTTCTTCTTATACCTGGAATCCGGGGGCTTTAACAGGAAGTAATGTGACAGTAACACCAACCATAACCACAACTTATTCCGTTAGCGGTACTAACACCTTAGGTTGTACAAACTCAACAACCGTTAGTGTAACAGTAAATGCTCTTCCTTCACTCACAATAACCAGCACAGCTACCGCAATTTGCGCCGGAAATTCAGCAACTCTTACCGGTAATGGGGCTAGTACATACACCTGGAGTCCGGGAGGTGCAAACACAACTACTCTTCTAACTTCACCATCTGTAACAACAAACTACACATTAGCAGGTTCAAGTGCTGCCGGATGTTCAAACTCCGCGATGTATACACTTAGCGTGGTACCTGTGCCTACCATTACCGCGGTGGCTAATCCAACTACTATTTGTTCAGGTAATTCTTCCACTTTAAGTGCGAACGGCGCCTCATCTTATACTTGGAATCCAGGGGCTCTAACGGGAAGTAACGTGATCGTATCGCCGGTTTTAAATACTACCTATACTGTTACCGGGGCCAATGGTTTTTGTACCAATTCGCAAACCGTTAGCGTTAATGTTAACCCGGCACCTTCAATAACTACTACAGCAAGCTCGCCTACCATCTGTTACGGAGGCACAACCACGCTCATTGCCGTTGGTGGCACATCTTATTCTTGGTCTCCGGGCGCTTTATCTGGCAGCAGTGTGGCAGTTTCTCCAACTCTGACCACTACCTACACAGTTGTTTCCAATAACGCGCTTGGTTGCTCAAGCACAAAAACACTTATGATTACTGTTACCCCTTTACCTACCTTAAGCATTGCCAGTACGGCCGCCACTTTATGCTCAGGAAACTCCGCCACTTTAACCGGTAGCGGTGCTTCTACCTACACATGGAACCCCGGAGGCAGCATTTCCGCTTCTTTAATTGTCACGCCGGGCGTAACGTCGACCTATACCTTGACTGGCTCAAGTTTAGCGGGGTGTAGTAATTCAAAAACAATCACTGTAAATGTTACCATCACTCCTACTTTAACAGCCTCTGCAAGTAATACTCTTTTATGTACAGGAAATTCAGCCACCTTAACAGCAAGCGGGGCTACATCCTTTACATGGAATCCGGGAGCCTTAACGGGAACAACAATTGTAGTTAGTCCTACCGTTAATACTATGTATACGTTAATGGGATCTAACGGCGCCTGCTCTTCAACAGCAGCAATAAGTCTGAGTGTAAATCCTTCACCTACAATTACCGCATCTTCTAACCCTTCCGTTATGTGCAGCGGCAACACGGCCACCATTACTGCCAATGGAGCATCTTCATATACCTGGATGCCATCAGGCGCTATCACTTCTTCGGTACAGGTTAACCCTACTATTACCACCATCTATACTGTTTCTGGTACCGGTATTAATGGCTGCGTTAATACAATACCATTTACCTTAAGTGTAACGCCAACCCCAACAGTAACAGCTGCTTCAACTTCTTCATCAATTTGTTTGGGTGGCTCAGCAACTTTAACTGCTAACGGCGCAAATTCATATACGTGGAATCCAGGAGCCCTTAGCGGAACAAGCATTGTTGTTTCTCCAACCATCACCACTTCTTATACGGTTAACGGCGTTAATGGCAGTTGCAGTAACAGTGCCATAATTACAATTACGGTAAATGCTTTACCTGTTATAACAGCCAATGCTTCACCGGTAATAATTTGCGCGGGATCTAACGTTACATTATCTTCATCAGGAGCAAATACTTACACATGGTCTCCCATAGGTATTTCAGCGGCAACGGTTAACGTGTTACCAAACATTACTACAACCTATACTGTTACGGGAACAAATACAAATGGCTGTAAAAATACGGCTAACATTACTGTGTCAGTTAACCCATCGCCAACTATTACCACAGTAATTTCGTCACCAACCATCTGCGCCGGAAACCCGGCCACACTCACAGCAAGCGGTGCCAACACCTATACATGGAATCCCGGCAGTGTTAATGGATCAGTGATTACAGTTACTCCGGGTATAACAATCACTTACACTGTTTCCGGTACTAATCTGAATGGATGCAGTAATACACAAACCGTTCAGCTTGTTGTTCAGCCATCACCTACAGTTACAGCGTTCGCATCATCAACAGCGATTTGTTTTGGCAATTCAGCAACTCTTACTGCAAATGGGGCTGCAACATATACATGGCAGCCAGGACTTTTAACCAATTCAACAGTTGTAGTTACACCATCAACAAGCATCATTTATACCTTAACCGGAGCAAATGGTATTTGCGGTAGCGGAACAACAACCATCAGCCTAACGGTTAACACACAGCCAACAGTATCCGCCTCAGTTAACGGAAGCATTACGTGTACAACACCATCCGTTACATTAACAGGAAGTTCTTCGGCTACTAGTTCTGGTTATTTCTGGAACGGTCCGGGATCCTTTACCTCTGCCATGCAAAGCCCGACAGGAATAGCACTTGCAGGAACTTATACCTTATCGGTTATTGATTTAAATACTGGTTGCACAGGAAGCAACTCTGTTGCCGTTCTTTCCAATTCATCTGTACCTACAATATCTATTTCGGTAACCTCCACAATAACATGTGCAAACCCATCGGCTACAGTAATGGCTATGTCTTCCGCAACAAACCCATCCTACAATTGGTTTGGTCCGGGAACGTTTACCGGCAGTTCCCAATCATTTACAACGGGCACGGGTGGCACATATACAGTTACTATTACCGACCTTTCAAGTAATTGTCCGGCAAGCACCGCAGTAACTATTATCACGAACACTTCGGTTCCAATTAGTGCAACCATCGTTCCTGCCACTTGTTCTGGTACTATGACCAACAATAACGGCTCCATCCTGACTTCAGGGTTTGTGGCCAGTGACAAATATGATCTGGTGGGCGGACTCACTTATACCGGTACTGCAACGTATACAACGGCAGCCAATATTCCTCTAAGCGGAATGTTAACAAATACACTGAGTAATCCTTCTTTAATAACACCGTATACCATCAGGTTTTTTAGTTCAAACGGATGTACAAAAGATACCACTTTGTTTTTAGTTCCAACATCATGTATATCCAATACAGTTTTTGGAATAGCAAAGGCGGTAAGTACACCAACCCTGAAAACAAACGGCACTTACGATGTGAATTATTTTGTAATAATTAAAAACAGTGGGGTTCAAACACTTGATAACATTACTCTTAATGAAAATCTTTTCTTTACCTTCCCGCTACCCACAACATACAGTATTACAAACGCACCTGTTGTTACCAGCTTAAATTCCAGCATCACTATTAATTCATCATTTAACGGTTCGCTGCAAACCGTTATGACCAATTCAACAAGTATGCTTGCTCCCGGAAAAACGGATACCATCATGTTTTCTGTGAATTTAACTCATAATGGAAATTTTGGACCATTCAAGAATACAGTACTTGGATTCGCTTCGCCTGCAGCTGGCGTTGTGTTTGGAGATTCGTCAAATACCGGTTATAACACAGATCCTGACCTGGACAATAATCCAACCAACAATAATATTCCAACCATTCTTAACCTTACGCCTAACCTATTCTTCGGGTTAACCAAACAAGGTGCGTTAAGTTCAAAGCTTTCTGATGATAGCTGGGACATTACCTATACGGTTACTGTACATAATTTAGGAAATGATACACTTAAAAACATCACGGTTAAAGATAGCTTATTCAATAATACCATTAAGTTTCCAGCCACCTATAATATGCGGACTGCACCGCTGGCCGGCGGAAGCTTAACAGGTAACCCGGCTTACAATGGAAACACAGACATTAACCTGTTAAGCCCGGCACTTAGTAAATTAGCTCCAGGCTCAGTCAATTCTATCGTATTTACAATTAATGTGAGTCCGGATACATTAACACTTGTAAAAAACAGCGCTTTCGGCCGGGCCTTTAACACCACAGGCATAACGGTTTCCGACACTTCCAATTCAGGCTCAAATCCTGACACTAACGGGAATGGGGTATGGAATGAAGCAGCAGACAATGTGCCAACGATCCTTTCTATTCCAAACACCAGCCTGTTTATTCCCGGAGGCTTCTCGCCTGATGGAGATGGAAAAAATGATTTCTTTGTAATTAAAGGATTATCAAGTGTGATAGATAATTCCTTTACCGTTTACAATCGATGGGGAACTAAAGTTTACAGCAAAAATAATTATGATAATACCTGGAACGGATATCCTAACGTAAGCGGGACACTTGGAAATGAAAAACTTCCACAAGGAACTTATTATTATATTTTAGAATTCAAGAATGGAGATACAAAACCAATGAACGGATTTATTGTAATACAATATTAATTTTAAAGCGACATTAAAAATGAATAAAGTCACCACAAAAACAAAAGGCTTAGTAATTGCCGCTCTTTTATTTTTTACATATAAAGGAATGGCACAATTCGATTACATGTTTACCCAATACATGTTTAACGAAATGTTTATTAATCCCGCATATGCCGGCAGTAAGGAAGCCATGAGCGCTACATTATTACACAGGCAGCAATGGGTTAATTTTCCGGGCAGGCCCATAACCACTTCTTTTTCATTACACGGACCATTAATGAATAATAAAATGGGATTGGGATTAAGTGTTTTAAATGAACGTATTGGTGTTCTTAATCACAATCTTGTTTATCTGAGTTATGCCTATCGAGTAAAAACAGGTGAAAAAAGTACGCTCGCCTTCGGATTAATGGGAGGCTTACACAATCAGGTGAATAAATTTAATGAGCTAAAAGTTAACAATGATGGCTCAACAGATCCGCAATTCAGTAATTCTGCAAGTACCATTGCGCCTAATTTTGGTGCAGGTATTTATTTTAGCAATAAAACATTCTACACAGGAATATCGGTACCAAGGATGGTGGATGATAAAGTGAAATTTGCCACCAATGGCGCTGTTGCGTTGAGTACAAAAATAGATCCCAACAACTTCCATTATTATTTTACCATTGGCAATTTGTTTACGTTGAATAAAGATCTGAAATTAAAAACACAGGGAATGATTAACGCAGTTCAAAACGCGCCTTTGCAATACAACGTGAACGCTAACTTTCTTATTAAAGAACTTGTATGGGCCGGAGCCTCCTACCGCAATGACTCAGCCATTTCTGCCATATTAGGCATGCAGATTAATTCCCAATTTTTAGTAAGTTACGCCTTCGATTATACATTAAACTCTATTCAAAAATATTCACAGGGATCACATGAAATTGTACTTAATTACTTATTCAGTTATAAAGGCAAAAAAGTAATAACCCCACGGTACTTTTAATTTCTATTGAAGCAATGAAAAACCGAATCTTAATTTTAGTAACTGCTGTATGGCTGTCCGGTTCATTAACGGCGCAAACAGTTACGCTTAAAAAAGCCAATAAATTTTATAGTGAACAAGCTTACTCTGAGGCTATACCCTATTACGAAAAAGCATATGAGAATGATAGCAGCAACAAACTCATTCTTTCTAACCTTGGTGATTGTTACCGGCTTACCAATAATACAAACGGACAATTGAAATGTTACGGCGGTTTGGTGAAATATGGTAAAGCAGAACCTGTACATAAACTTTATTATGGTCAGGCTCTCATGGAAAACGGACAAAAAACCGAAGCCTTGCCTTACCTCGAGCAATACACCGGCGATTCAAGGGGCAAAGAACTAGCGTCCTCATTAAATAAAGCAAAGCAATACACAAAGAATGCCGATGCATATAAAGTAAATCCGGCATCTTTTAACTCTGATCAAAATGATTTTTGTGCCGTAAACTATAATAACACAATTGTTTTTGCTTCTTCACGCAATAAAACAAAATGGATCAACATAAAACACGGCTGGACCAACGACAGTTACCTTAATTTGTACACCACACAAAAAATAGAAGATTATGATACCGAACCTACCGTTTTTATGAATGACCTGAACTCAAAATACAACGACGGTCCGGTATGCTTTTCGAAGGATTTTAATACCGTTTATTTTACAAGGAATAATTATAATAAAAAAGCAATAAGTAAGGACGGCACTTACAAATTAAAGATTTTTGAGGCCACCATGAATCAAATAGGTTTCGACAGGGTTACCGAATTACCATTTAATAAAAATGATTTTAATTGCGCGCATCCAAGCCTTTCAGCGGATGGTAACACTTTATATTTTGCATCCGACATGGAAGGCGGAAAAGGCGGAATGGATATTTACAGAAGCATTAAGGGAACCGATGGAACATGGGGTGCAGCTGAAAATCTGGGGGACAAGGTAAACACCGGCGGCACCGAAGTGTTTCCCTTCGTTGCCTCCAATGGTTTATTATATTTTTCTTCGAACGGACATGATGGATTAGGTGGACTTGATATTTACGAAACAAAATTAAAAGATAATAAAGCCGGCAGAGTTTATAACATGGGCCAACCTGTTAACAGTAAGGAAGACGATTTTGGAATTTTTTTAGGCGAGGATAATAAAAATGGGTTTTTAAGTTCCAACCGAAAAAAGGGGGGTATGGACGATGACATATATCACTTTCAAATACTAAGGGAAGTGAAAAGAGGTAAAGAAGTTTTATTCATTTCAAAAGACAAGGATAGTGGTGAAATTTTAGCTAATACTGAAATTAAAATAAATAATGAAATTATTACTACAAATGAAAAAGGCGAGTACGCTACTACTGTAGAAGACGACATGAACTATAACTTGATAGTTGAAAAAAACGACTATTATAAATTAGAAGACAGCGTGTCAACAAAATCTTCACCCGATGATTCTTTCACAAAAATACTGGCCTTAGAAAAAGACCCTAAACTTTCTTTGCTTGCATTTGTGTCTGACGCAAAAACCAACACGCCATTGGAAGGCGTTAAAATGACTATAAAAGAATTACCCGGTAATGAATCCTTTGATACTTACACCACTTCCACTACAGGCGATTATCGCAAACCTTTAAAAGGAAAAAAAATTGGCGACAAAATCAGTTATTCTATCATGCTTGAAAAAGAAAAATATCTTACTAAAACTGTAACTTTTATTTATGATATTAAAAAGCCGGGTGAGATAAATGTAAATGAAAGTTTGGATCTTAAACTTGGAAAGGTTGAAGTTGGAATGGATCTTGCTAAAATGATTGACATGAAACCCATCTACTTTGACCTGGGGAAATCTGCAATCCGCAAGGACGCTTCAACTGAATTAGACAAAGTTGTGGCGGTTATGAAAGAATATCCGAACATGTTTATTCAGCTGGGCTCCCATACCGATTGCCGTGGAAACGCTAAAGCTAACATTGCCTTGTCAGACAAGCGTGCCAAGGCCAGTGCCGCTTATATAGTAAAAAAGGGAATTGAAAAAAGCAGGATAGTTGGAAAAGGTTTTGGTGAGTCTAAATTATTAAATAATTGCGCATGTGAGGGAAAAGCGCCTTCGGCCTGTTTAGAAGAAGAGCACTCCAAAAACCGCAGGACAGAATTTATTATTACTAAACTCAAATAGTTCCTTTATCTTTTTACTCTGTGAAGGCTTTTCAGGCAAAATTAATCGTCTTCTTTGATCCTGCATAAGGCTTTTATTTGCTAATTTTGAATACTGTTTTGAAAGTCCTGAATTATATACTTTATCCGCTTTGGAAACTCTGGTTTGCTATTTGGTTCGTGCTTCCATTCCTGCTTCTGTTTCCCTTTTTTTATCTTTGTTTTATTACCCGTAATTCAGACATGGCTTTTAAATTAAAGCGCGTGTGGTCATATATAATTTGCATCGGAACATGTTTATTTCCGGTCATTCATTATTCTTCCAAAAAATATAAACTTCCCCGTCCCTGCATTGTGGTTGCAAATCATACTTCCTATCTCGATATTGTTTTAAGTACGCTTTATATTGATCACACAGCGGTATATATGGCCAAGGCCGAATTATTAAAAATTCCGCTTTTTAAATACTTTTTTGTATACCTCGATATTCCTGTTAACCGAACAAGCATAACCGCGGCGCACAAAGCCTTTATTGATGCAGGTAAAAAATTAGATGAAGGTTTGAGTGTGGTCATTTATCCTGAAGGCGGCATTTCTCCTGAAGGAAAATTAAGGCCCTTTAAAAATGGTGCTTTTAAACTAGCCATTGAAAAACAAGTTCCCATTATACCTTCAGTAAACCTTAACAATTGGCTTCATCTTCAAAACGGCGGCTTTTTTAAGAGTTATGGCAAACCAGGCATCCCAAGGATTGTTGTGGGAGACCCAATAAGCACAAAAGGAATGACAGCCGAAAATGCTAATGAACTTAAGGAGAAAGTTTTTACCTTTATAAAACACGAATTAGATAAATTTCATGGCAAACAAAATTGATATTAAAACAGTTGACGAAATCGCGCACCTTGCACGCCTTGAATTTAAAGATGAGGCCAAGGCTGCGATATTAAACGATATGAACCGCATGCTTAGCTTCGTTGATAAATTAAGTGAGTTAAACACCGATAATGTATCGCCTTTAATTTACATGACCCAGGAAGCTAACATTTTAAGGGAAGATGAACCCGAAGTTTCTGTTTCACACAAAGATGCTTTAAAAAATGCCCCTAAAAAAGACAGCGATTATTTTAAAGTTCCAAAGGTTATTGAGCAGCAGAGTTAGGCTGTTTTGATTTTGTCCGCAATTTTTTCCAGAGCGCGGCAATTTGTTTTCTGAAAATAAAACACATCATTATATATGGAACTGCCATCAGGTATAATATTCCGGAATTCAAACTCCTCGCCATCGAATTAGGGTTGGATTTCATTGAGCTTTCAGCGGCCTGCTTACACATAGCACATTGCGCACTCACATCTACAGTTCCGAAAACTACAAAGACAAGAATAAATAATAAAAGAATATTTGCGGAAGATCTTTTCACCGACTCAAAGGTAAATAATTTAAACCGAAAATTACGGCCAAATAAATTATTCGCCCTTGAAGTCTGCCTTGCGTTTTTCCAGAAAAGCACTAACGCCTTCTTTAAAATCCTTAGTACCAAAAGATTTGCCAAACTCTTCTATTTCAACTTCAAACCCATTAAGATTATTATTGTAACCGGCATTAATTACTTTAATAGCGGTTCTTATAGCGGTAGGACTTTTTGAGGCGATCTTTTTCGTTATCTCGAAACATTTATTTAACAACTCATTTTGAGTGGTAACATAATTCGCAAGCCCCCATTTGAAAGCATCGTTAGCGCTGATCATGTCGGCCGTTACAATCATTTCAAAAGCTTTGCCTTTACCAACCAGTTGTGCGAGTCTTTGGGTGCCACCATATCCCGGAATAACACCCAGGCTTACTTCCGGCAAACCCATCTTCGCATTGTCGCTTACAACCCTTATATGGCAAGCCATTGCCAGTTCAAGACCTCCGCCCAAAGCAAAGCCGTTAACCGCAGCAATAATTGGCTTATTATAGTTTTCAATAAAATTAAAAATTTTGAAATGCCCGATTGAACTTAATTGCTTCCCTTGTTCCACCGAAAAATTAGCAAACTCTGAAATATCAGCCCCTGCAACAAATGCTTTTTCACCCGAGCCGGTTAAGATAATAGCGCGAATCTCATTCACATTTTCCGCATCAACTAAGGTTTCGTGCAGTTCTTCAATTGTTTGTTTATTTAACGCGTTAAGTTTATCAGGTCGGTTAATTGTTATTACCAGAACTCCGTTTGTTACTTCGGTTAAAATGTATTCGCTTGTTGCCACCATGTTTTATTTTAATTATTGAGGCAAATATAAAGCAATTGAAATAACTTACCGGAAAAGTTATAAACGGGCTAAAAATAGGCTTTTAACACCTGCGGGCCCTGATTTTCAACGTAAAAACCACAAGCTTTAAACTTTCATTTTACTTCCTTATTGAGGTGAGAAGCCAGATGATTACTCATCGTATAGCATGATTGAAGAAGATAGCCTCCCGTGGGAGCGTCATAGTCAAGCATTTCGCCAATCGCGAAACACTTTGGCATTTTTAATAACTCAAAATTTCCGTTGATCTCTGACAGAGAAATTCCTCCAACAGTTGAAATAGCATCATCTAAAGGTGCCATGCCTTGAATGCTTATTTTAAAGTTTTTAATGTGAAAAGAAAGTTTTTCAACATTTGTAAAATCTTCTTTTGAGATAAACGCTTTTAATAACTGAATATGTACCTGAGTGAAGTTAAGTTCTGACTTTAAAATATCGCTGATATTTTTCCTGCTCAGGTGCATTTTTATCTTCTCAATAATTTTTACAAGTGATAACGAAGGTTTAAGATCGAGGCTTATTTCTGAAATGCCTTCTGTTGAAAGTCCCTCCCGTATTTGCGGACTAAGAGGATAAATGCCGCTGCCTTCCATTCCAAAATTAGTGATTACCACTTCACCGGGATGTGTTTTGTTTCCGCATGTTATTGAAATATTTTTAAGAACTTTACCATTGGCTTTTAAAATAAAATCTTTATTCCATTCTATTTTGAAAGCACAATTACTTGGCATAAACGGATTTATTTTTATACCCTTTCTTTCGAAAAGGTCCTTCCAGCTACCATCACTGCCGGTAACTTTCCAGCTCGATCCTCCCAAACAAAAAACTACATAATCACTTTTATTGATCAGATTATTTTCCAGATGAGTAAACAGTAAATCATCATTTTCTGAAAAGCCCTTCCATTCATGTTTATTATAAATTTTAACAGAATTACTTTTCAGCTTTTTTAAAATTGCATTTAAAACTTCCGCGGGCTTTATTTTTTTCTCGGGAAAAATCCTGCCGCTGCTGCCAGTATAGGTAGGAATATCCAGACTGTTTATCCATCTGACAAATTCATCATTGCCGTAATTATTAAACGCCTTTTCAATAAAAGCAAAAGGTGTAAACCTTTTTATGAATTGATTTTTATTTTCTGAATGAGTCAGGTTAAGGCCACCATCGCCGGCTACAAGAAACTTACGGCCCGGTGTGGCATTTTTTTCATAAACAGAAACATCAAACTTATTGGTATCTAATGCGCAGGCAAGCATTAACGCGCAAGAGCCGCCACCCACTATAGAAATAGACTTTTTCAAATCAGCTCGAACGGATTTTTTCAATACAGGCATCAATATTTTTATACATGCTGCTGAAAAACTGGTAACGTTGCTTCTCGCTCACACCGCTAATAAGAGTGCTCTTTTTTTCAAG
Organism: Bacteroidota bacterium; assembly: GCA_025963735.1. GTDB lineage: Bacteria > Bacteroidota > Bacteroidia > B-17B0 > Aurantibacillaceae > Aurantibacillus. Next base: position 9,109 of record JAOQAF010000229.1, on the reverse strand, counting down.
GTTTCTTACCCAGTGCTCCGTTTCTTCACAAAACTCAGGGTTATTGGTGGTTAAAGAATTCATGCTGTTAAACGAAATGTAAGAATAACGGGTATCGCCCATTAATATATAGATGCAATTAGTACCTAACACCACTTCACTGTTATAAAGAGAATAGGTTTCAGTTTTGTCACTGATATTTTTTCTCCCGCTCTCTGCATTTCTTTGCACAAGGTCGATCATATTCCGGTATTCCTGTAGAAGTTCAAGAGCATGAACTTGCTGTACAATCCCACTGTCAAAATAAAATTTTATTTGCCTTAATCCGGTTAGTACGGTTTCAACGGTCCATATTTCAACACTTGGAATGCTCAGATATTCTTTGAAAGATTGATGGGCAATGTCTATTAATTTTTCGGGAACAAAGCCGTATTCAAATTTTTGTTGCTGGTATTCTGAAATATTTAAAACGCTTCTTTGCCAGTAAAATAATTTAAACTCGGTAAGCTTGCGCGAATAAAATGAATAAAACATTGGTATTTCTTCGGCAACATAATATAATTTCTTTGACTCAAATTTATTCAGGTCTTTTAATTGCGATAAAACCCTTTTTAAATACTCTTCGAAATTATTTACACAGTCTGTTAATTTGGTATATGCAAAAGTTACAGTTCCGCTTTGATTACTAAAAACTTCATCAACGCTTATGGCATGCTTTCTTGTTAATTTATAAACTTCTTCAATGGTTAATTCTGTTTCTCCGCGTATGCGGCGATAAGCGCTGTCTATACTCACATCCAACACATCCGCTATCTCATCCGCCAATCCAATTCCCTGCGGCATCACCTCTTTAAGTTTGGATATAAAGTGGTTTTGGACCTGGAGGGCCGGTTTAACTTGTTTTTTCTCCTTTTTTACTTGCATATTTATTAAAAAACTGTTTATAAAGATAAAGGTTTTCGCAAAAAAAGCAAATAGACATAAGGACTTGGGGCATTTTTGTATCTTTATTAAACTTTAATTTATGGAAAACATTAAAAATTATATCAACGGTGAATTGGTTGAACCCCTTTCAAAAAAATATCTCGATAATTACGATCCATCGAAAGGAAAAGTATATTCATATATTCCTGACAGCGATGAAAAAGATGTTGAATTAGCTTATGAAGCAGCCAATAAAGCTTTTCATAAATGGAGTTTGACACCAAAAGACAAACGCTCTGAATATCTTTTAAAAATAGCCGCTTTAATAGAAAAAAATATTGACAAGCTGGCTTTGGCCGAAAGTATTGACAACGGCAAACCCCTTAAGCTTGCAAAAACAATTGATATACCCAGAGCGGCCTCTAATTTTCACTTTTATGGTACAGGCATTTTACATTACGCCGCGAATGCGCATTCTATGGAAGATAACGCCATCAACTACACACTCAGGCAACCCGTTGGTGTAGCGGGATGCATTTCTCCATGGAATTTACCTTTATATCTGTTCAGCTGGAAAATAGCCCCGGCTCTTGCAGCAGGCTGCACCGTTGTTGCTAAGCCAAGTGAGGTAACACCTATGACTGCATATCTTCTTTCCGAAATTTGCATAGAAGCCGGTTTACCGCCAGGCGTGCTTAATATCGTTCATGGGCTTGGAGCAAAAGTTGGCAATGCCATTGTGAGCCATAAAAACATACCGCTCATTTCCTTTACCGGCGGCACCTCCACCGGAAAGCAAATTGCAGCCATTGCCGCACCCATGTTTAAGAAATTATCACTTGAACTCGGTGGAAAAAATCCTAACATTATTTTTGCCGACTGTGATTATGATAAAATGCTTGCCACTACACTTTTGTCATCCTTCGCCAACCAGGGCCAGATCTGCCTTTGCGGCTCCAGAATATTTGTAGAAAGAAAGATTTACGATAAATTTAAAAATGACTTTGTAACTAAAACAAAAACTCTAATCGTAGGTAATCCTCTGGATGAAAAGACCAAAGTAGGGGCTATTGTTTCAAAAATTCATTTTGAAAAAATACTCAGTTACATTGAGCTGGCTAAAAGAGAAGGTGGAAAAATTTTATGTGGTGGCAAACCCATAACCGTTAGTGGGGAGTTTAGCGAAGGATATTATATTGAACCCACAATTATTGAGGGCCTGGATTACAACTGCCGCACTAATCAGGAAGAGATATTCGGGCCGGTTGTTACCATCACCCCATTTGATACAGAAGAGGAAGTTCTGAGAATGGCCAATTCAACAATCTATGGTTTGGCAAGTGTACTCTGGACTCAGGATTTAACACGGGCACACCGGATAGCAAACACCATTCATGCAGGAATTGTTTGGATCAACTGTTGGTTACTGCGTGACCTTAGAACACCATTCGGAGGAGTAAAAGCAAGCGGTGTAGGGCGCGAAGGAGGTTTTGAAGCATTGGACTTTTTTACCGAACCAAAAAATGTATGTATTAAGTTGTAAGACGCTTGGTAAATTATTACGACATATTAGGTCTTCAACAGGAAGCAACTCCCAGTGAAATAAAAACAGCTTTCAGGAGTTTAGCCAAACTGTATCATCCCGATAAAAATCCAAACGGACAGGAACTGTTTAAAAAAATTTTACGTGCTTATGAGACCTTAAGTAATCCCGCAAGGAAATCATCTTACGATATTAAATTAAAATACCATCAAAATTCGGCGCAAACACTTAACCACGCAAAATCCAAACACTGGAGTTTTGATGAAAAAGAACTTAAGCGCCGCCAATATTATAATGAGCATATTAAAAAATATGAAAAAGTAAAAACCGCCAAGGCTGCTCACGCGGAATTAAAAACCAACTATAACGAATATAAATATATCTTATACGCTACGCCGGTTGCAGTTGCCCTGTTTCTTTTCGTAATACATTTTGCGACGCCTTCACACGTAAACAGTTCAGAACAACATAAAAAAACCGAAACTCTTTATAATGGAATAATAACCGGAGAGGCTTTGTATACCGATTATTTCGGTCCGCAGAAATACAGTAAAGATAATACCGGTACTCTTAATATTAAAAACGGAAGTGGCGAGGATGTTATTGTTTGTCTTTTTTTAAATAATTCTTTTTTAAGAAGTTGTGTTGTAAAGGATGGCTATTATGCTGAGATCGGCCATCTGCCGGCAAAACCCATTCGCATAAAGCTGGAAGTTGGAAAAAACTGGGATCCGGGCAAGGCTGTACCAAATGTGGGCATTAAAGGCTTATTTGCTGAAGATTTAAAATTTTTAAAAAGTAAATCAGAGGTAAGTATAACTAAAGTAACGGATCTTTTTTTAATGCCAGGATTTACAGATGGATTTGAAATAAGCACACTACAGGAATTTTTTAATAAAGGAAACATATGATAAAAAAAATAGAACATATTGGCATAGCAGTTAAAAATATAGAACACAGTAACGAATTATTTAAAAAACTGTTTGGCAAAGAACATTATAAAGTTGAAAAAGTAGAAAGCGAGGGCGTAAGCACTTCCTTTTTTTTACTGGGAGACACAAAAATAGAGTTACTTCAGGCAAGCAGCGATACCAGCGCTATTGCAAAGTTCATTGAAAAAAAAGGAGAAGGCATTCATCATATCGCCTACGAAGTGGATAATATTGACAATGAAATGGAACGCTTAAAAAAAGAAGGCTTTGAACTTATCAATCAACAACCAAAAGATGGCGCTGATAACAAACGCATTTGTTTTTTACATCCTAAAACAACAAATGGAATTTTAGTTGAACTATGTCAGGAAAAAACAAAATAAGGCCATGAGCGAAATAACAGTACACATTCAAAATCCTGACCTTTCATTAACAAGTTTGCAGGCTCCTACAGATATGGGTTTAAGTCTGATGGAATTTTTAAAAGGGAATGAGTTTGAGATTCTTGCCACTTGCGGTGGAATGGCTCTTTGCGCTACCTGTCACGTAGAAGTTATAACCGGATTTGAAAATTTATCGGAAATATCGGATGATGAGTATGCTATGCTTGATACCCTTCCTAACATCACTCCAACATCACGTTTATCCTGCCAACTAAAATTAAATTCGCAGATGCAGGACCTGACAGTTAAAATAATGGGCGACGGTTTAGTCTGAAACTATTCAAACTCCTTACTGTTCCACAAGCTTGTACTCAGATTTTTTGAAAAAGCGAATGTGATATAAGCGGTAACTCCCATGTTAAAGATGAACAAGTGAAAAAATATACCTATTCGGTAAGCGCACCAGTAGGTAGCTTTGCGGTCAAGTGTAATCAGATACGTTGGCAGACACATCGTAATGATAAGGGTAACAATGATTAAACTTAAAAACAATGTTTCAATATTTTTAACCGGCCAATTCGCAAGGGCTCTGTTCCACTTTAATTCTTTTCCCCAGCGGTGCACCAAATAATAATTTCCGAGACTTGTAGGCGCAAACAACACCGCGCAATCCTCATTGTTTTTTTTACGAAAAAAACCGGTTGTGCTTAGTAATTTAAAACCTTTAAGGTCTTTTTTATGCGTGCGGTTAATGTTTTCTATTTTTAAAACGGATTCATACGGGAACTCGCGCTTGTAGCACTGACTGTCTAAAAAGCGCAAACGGTACCTGATAGCAATTTCCTTTATTTCTTTTAAGGTGAAGATGCTTTCCTTTTCAACATCCTCCTCATCCACCAACTCAAAAGATTCATTATAATTTTTCAGATTATCAAGAACGTTTTTTTTATGAAATGCGCTCTTGTGCAAAATGCGGTCTACTTCGCGAATCAGGTCATCTTCTTCGCGTCGGATTTTTGCGCGAACTTTAACAAGTTCACTTTTAATATCAACAGCTCGCAACATTTAATAAGGGATTATAGCAATACCGATAGAAAAGGGGTGAATGCCTGAGGGACCGCGGTTACTGGTAAAAACTTCGCTAAAGTAATAACAGGCCGAAAGAGCAACCTGCTCATATCCGATTCTGAAATTAACACCATAACGAATAGGATTTATATTTTTGATATTATAAACCCTTATTTTTCCATCATTATCCTTTATAGATCTGAAATCATTAACTACATAACCAATTTTTGCCCCTAAATGTATTTTTAACTGACGATCAGTTTTGGTTCTGTATCTGATCTCTAAAGGTATCTCAAGAATTTTTTCAGCATATCTGTTTAAGCTTACCGGTCTTGTATAAGCTTCGAGGTGTGTATTAAAATTATTAGTAATGCTGTCGCGGCTATAAATAAAATCAGCATTACTATGAAAGTTATGGCTAAAAAAACCGATACCATACCCAAAACTAAAACTTGAAGAACCCATTGGCTTGTCAAACATGAGAGCAATGTTTACTCCAACGCTTGGCAATTTTGTTTTAATTGTTGCGGGGTAACCAATCCATGAAGTATGATTAATTTCAATAATTAATCTGTCTTCCGGTTCAAGTTTATAATTTTTCAAATTATATTCATCCTCTTGCGTTTTGTCTTTATCCTGCGCAAAAATGCTAAAGGTTAAAAACAGCGCAAGGCACGTTAGAATGCAATGAAGATGAAACTTTTTATTCAATTTATTTTTTTCTTTTGGGGAACAGTAAATTTAATGCATAAAAAGCACAAGAGGAAGTTAAAAATCCATTATTTTATCGCACTCATAAGTAGTTGAGAAAGCGCTGACTTAAGCATAAATATTGATTTTTTAAACAGGTTAGCTTCTTTTTTAAATTCCACCGAATTATGAACCCACCTTAAAGCGTGTCTATAATACCGGGTAGAATGAGTGCGTATAAAGTCAAGATCACGATCTGTCATAGTTGAAAAACTAATATTAGCAGTAATGCTTTTTTCAACTTCGGTGTAGAGGGGAGTTCCTTTAATGGGATAAGCCAGCGTAATAGTATAAAAATCGGGGTTAGAATTTCTTAAATGATTAATGGTTTGTCTTATATCTTTTTTCGTTTCACCAGGATATCCCAGCATAATAAAAGTACCTGTTTCAATACCATATTTTTTGGTAAGAAGTATCATTTCCTTTACCTGTGTTACATCCACTCTTCTATCCATGGCGTCAATAATGTTCTGTGAACCGCTTTCGGCACCGATCCATACCCGAAAACAACCACTTTGTTTTAAAAGCCGGATAACTTCTTCATTCATTCTGTCGGCTCTTGTTATAATTTCATAAGGAATAACACCATTTTTTTTAATTATTAATTCCGCGAATTCCTTCAACCACTTATGACTAATTGTAAATACATCATCTACAAACCAAATAGCGTCAGGATTGTATTCTTCCTTAAGGCTCAGTAATTCTTCCACCACCTTTAACGGACTCCTCCGCCTATAGCTGCCACCGTAAATGGCCCGGCTGCACCATTTGCAGGTATATGGGCATCCTCTCATTGTACTTACCGATACAACGCTTTTACCATGATGTTTTTTCCAGGTGTTTAAATACAAACTTAAATCCACCTTTTTACGGTTCGGAAAAGGCAGGGTATTTATGTCTTTTATTAGCGTTCGTTCGGCATTTACAATCAGTGTATTATCATGTATTAAAGCGGTTCCGGCACAATGTTGCGGCAGAAATTTATTTTTATTGTAAAAGCTGCACACTTCAGCCATCGTATCTTCACCTTCGCCAATTATAAGCAGATCTGCACCATGCTCAAGATACTCTTTGGTGTAATGGCGCAGTTCAGGGCCACCTAAAATAATTTTTACCTGAGTAGTTAAAGCATTCGTTTTTAAGAATGAAATAATTTTAAGAACATTGATCTTGGTCATTAAATTGGTGTAAATGCCAATCAACACGGGAGGTGAATTTAAAATATGATTCTTCAGATTTTCAAAGGTGGAAAATGTAGAGTCGTATACTTCATTCTCAATATTCTTTTCATCTAAAAAAGCAGATATATATAAGATACCAAGCGGAACATACGGCTTCATTACGGCCTGTTCTTTTTGATCTTCACATAAAAAATATCCGTGTGTAAGTAAAATCATTTTCGTTTCAGATGAATTAAATAGTGATCTGCGTAATCGGAAAATAAAGATACTTTTGAAAATATATTGTCAAGCTTGAGTAAAACCGAAAAAAGGAATTTTCTTTTATTAAAGAATATATTTAAATAAGACGGAGGCACAAATAAGCCGACAGGCAAACATCTTTCAATTGTATAATTGGGAGAAAATATGTCCTGGATTTCAGCCGGCGAATAATAATAAACCGGAAACTCATGCTTGTCATTTTCTTTAACCGTACAATTTCCAGACCTTCTTCTCAGTGCATTCTTAATATTACCTTTACAAGCAAAATAAACTTTTTCCCATATGCATTTTTTACTCATTATAACAAAAAGTAAGTCGGAATTCGCATGGGTGAAAGAAAGACTTTTTTGAGTAACAGAGAGTAATTCCTCTTTTGAAAGACAATTCAATCCGCCAAAATTTGAAAACACAAAATCGAAAACTTCTGAAGTATTAGTGTGTACTTCCTGAATTGACGAATTAAGTACAGATACATTTTTTAAAGATGAAGTTTTACCATTAGTTATTTCCATCATTGAGGTTGAAATATCGGTACAAACAATCCGTTTACAACGGTTCGCAAGAAAGACAGCGTCCTTGCCCGTACCACAATTTAATTCAAGACCGACCTTCTCCTTCAAATTCAAAGTCACCAAATAATCGTGCACACGCGAACGCTGCGCATTGCCAATAAGAGTATCGGAAAAATGCTCATCGTACAACGAAGCATAATTATTAAAGTAAGTTAGCGGCAACGGGATCAATTTTTTTTAATTTCATTTTTTCTTTCATACCCATAAACCTATAGTAAGGCCATAATCCAACACGCGTGTAATTTGAAAAAGATAATTTTTTAAAAAACCCGCCAGCCTGTAAGGCCCTGAAAGAATAATGTACATACCGGTGAAGATGTTTGTAAAATTGCGGGGTATAGGTATTCTTAAACATAAGATGCAAATCATCACTGTCGGTCCAGTTTGATTTAATTTTTAATTGATCTTTAACCATATCATGGAATTTTGTTCCAGGCAGTGGATAAGAAACTGATATACCAATATCGTCAGGCGAAACCTCATGAAGCATGTTTATAGTTTGCCGGATATCTGCAGCATTTTCGTTCAAATAACCAAATTGTAAAAAAAGGCCAGTTTTTATTTTGTGTTTTTTTAATAATGTAACAGCGTCCTTTATTTCCTGAACCTGAATACCTTTATCCATGGCATCCAATACTTTCTGAGAACCGCTTTCTGCACCCATCCAAACCATATCACAACCGCTTTCTTTTAAATATTTTATACTCTCATTTTCAAGTAAAAGATCGGCGCGGCTTTGAATCTTATATTTAATTTTAATTCCTCCTTTTTTTATAAGAGCACAAAATTCTTTTAACCATTGAGGTTTTAAACCAAAAATATCATCAGCAAACCAAATATGATCATAATTAAGAATGGCCTGCGTTTCTTTTATAATATTTACAATGTAACCAGGAGAATGAGAATTATAGCGGTTACCATAAATAGGTTTGGCACACCAGTTGCATTTATATGGACAGCCCCTGGTAGTGACAAAATTAACGGAAAAATAACCGTGATATTTTAACCACATTTTCCGGTAAGGCTCCATATCAATAAGGTCCCAGGCAGGTTTTGGAAGCGCGTCAAGATCCTTGGTAACGGTTCGCGGCATTGTTCTTACAAGTTGACCATTTTCTGGATACAACAGTCCTGCAACATTCTTAAATTCCTTATTGTGTTGTATCTGCTCTAACAATTCATACAAAGTACGCTCCGCTTCACCAATAATTATAAAATCCGCGCCACTCTTACAGTATTCTTCTGCATGATCAGACGCGTCGGAACCGGATACGATGGCAGGAACAGAAGCGGAATTAGCAAGCTGTATCATTTTAAATGCAGCTTCGCGCATATTAGTAAGGCACATTTTGGTGAGATAATTAAAGCCATCTTCATAGATCACGAAGGCATCAGGCTTAAATTGTTCAAAATGCTGAATTATTTCGGATGGAGAATCCGCGAACTGAATATCCGCTACTTTAACTGTATATCCTTTGCTTCTTAAATAAGAGGCGGCATACAAAGTGGCTAAAGG
>JAOQAF010000227.1 GCA_025963735.1 Bacteroidota bacterium | reverse complement strand
GTGCCTACTACATTTTTTAACTCCAGCTTACGGTAGGTGATTAATAATGTAATTGGATTATTTTTAATCGTATAAATAGAGGCTTGTATCCCTGTGTTTTGCGCATAGGTACTGTCTTTCATGGCTTTTCCATAAGCGAGTTTGTCTCTTCTTTCTTTATAAAAGACTTTAATTTTGTTGCGTGAACTATCGGCATTGGAAATACTTCCTTCCCATTCCCAGAACTGGTATGATCGCGGTATCAGTTGTTTTGTAAAAGCATATTTAAACTGGTTGTTTTCAAATTCATCAGAGTAGGTGATTTTTATTTTATCTATTTTTTTTGATAACAGAGTTTTATGACGATAAAATTCAGTCTGTTGAAAATTTCCATTATCGTTGGTAAGCAGATAAGAGCCTGAATAGCCTGACGCGACAGTTTTTGTCTGATGATTGGCTGACATGTTATGTTTCAAACCCTGATAATTAGTACCTTCATTAAAAACATTAAAAGCGTATGTTAATGCGGAAGTCCCGGTTTTTAATATGCCAATTTCAGCGGTAGCAAGATGTTGGTCATTAACTGATAAAGCGCTTAGCGGCCTGTTCCAGTCACGTTCAAACTCTATACTTCTAAAACGTTCTATTCGTGTAAATTGTTTTTGAATGAATTCATAGTTTACGTTATAAATTAACTTTGTTTCCCTTTTTAGTGTGTCTTCTTTTAAAATTTCCTGATTGCGGCTTATTAGTTTTACCCCACTTCCTTCGTCGTTCCCTTTATCGGCGGTACTAAAACGGTTAACATCATTTTTAGTATAAACACCTTCAACGGTAAATGTATTGTTGGGATTAAATGAATATGAAAAACCTGAACTGAGCATTTGATTTTGTTTTGGAGTTACCAAAGGAATAACAGGCTCAAAACTCCCTTGTTGTTGGCCGTTAACCGGGGTAACCCATTTATATACGCGTCCATTAGCCGTTGAGCTTACCTGTATATAATTTCCTTTTCCCGCACCCACATTACTAAATTTTAGTCGGTATTTTGCGCTATCTTCTATCGTACTGTAAATGTAAATGCCGGAATAAAGTATACCATTAACCAGCGAGTCTGTTTTCCTGTAAAATACATCGCTGTTATTAAACGAGGCAGCTTCTACTCCTGTGAAATAGGCTTTGTCAAGTGTATCTCCTATGCCAATAAGAATGTTTTTTTGGGGTTGACTTAATGTTTGTTGAAGGGGACGGTTTTTATTATCCTGTTCGCTGTAAAAGTTAACAAAACCTTTCGCTTTTTTACCCGAAATTTCTTCGCCGAAAAAGAAAAGCGAACGTGCATAATTTCTTTCGGCATACTGGAACTCCGCAACTATGCGTTTGTCTTTAGTTATCAATTGCCGCGCTGTAAAAGTTAATTCACCGCTGTTATAATCAATGATGTAATCGTTCTCCTGTCCCCGTTGCAGGAGCTTTCCATCAATGTAAATTTTTTCAGTTCCGCTTAAAATAATTATAAACGGTTCATTGTTTGCGCCTCTTAATCTATAGGGCCCCTGATTGTTTTCCACGCCAAAAAATACCTGTCTTGCAAATTTCCCTCTTGATACAGCGCCCGAAATTTGTGTTTTAAAAGTGAGTGGTTTCTTCATGGCGCTGTCTGTATAATTATTTTCAAGATAAGCCCCTTGCGCACGTTTGTAAAAGTTCATGAAATAACTGTTTTGTGGTCGGGATAATTGATAGTCGCCAACAACTAATTTTGTATTGTAATTATTCAGTTGAATATAAACTTTATCAAACTCCTGTAATTGTGCTGTAGTTCCGTCAGCCTGAAAAGGAATGTTATTGTCAGTTGCGGCCAGTACCATGTCAATTTCGGGGGTAAGTTTTCCGCTTACCTGAAGATTTAAGTTAGAGTTTACAACTACATCCTGGTTGTTCCCGAAGGTAATGCCCCGGCTTACATTTCCGTTTTTGGTAAGGCCGTCATCCTGAAGTAAAAAATCTCTGCGTACGGTATTGGTATAGGATATTGTATATGGATTTTTGGCCATCGACAAATCAGTATACAAAGAGTTTGGATTTCTATGAAAGTATTTTCGTTCAAAATTAAAAGGGAAACGTTTATAGGAAATAACAATGCTATCCGGCTTTTTGGAGTTAAAAATCAACGCATGAAGTTTGTAATTAATAAGGGGTCGCGCCAGGGAGTCAGGTTCTGGAAAAGCTTTATAACTAACGGTTCCTGGCACAATACTTAGGGAATCAAGAACTAAGGTGTCGGGTATAACTGTAAAAGCTTTTTTTTGATTAGGGGTCAATAGCTGCGCGTTTCCTTTTAAGGAGATAAAAGAAATGAGTATAAGAACCGCTAAACGCTTCAGGCACACCATATATTAACGCTTTTAAAGGTAATAAATTGTGAAAGGAATGAGCTATCAACCTTTGTGTTTTAATTAATAATATTGTAATTTTCTGCAAAATCAAACATTATGAAAGCACTTACCACTCTCTTATTCTTCACGCTCGGTTATTTTGTCAACGCACAGGATAAAATCAAACTTAAAACCGGAGAAGTTGTTAAATGCAGGGTTTACAAAATAGCTAACGGTAAGGTTGCTTACAAAAAAATGCACAATTTAAAGGGCCCCGATTTGTTTTATGCTAAAGGAGATATTGAGTATATTAAATACGAAAATGGAAAAGTTCTTTTCATGAGCGGAAATAAAATGAAAAAGCCTGCGGTTAAAAAGGCAGTAAAGAAAAAATAATAAAGACTCTCACAGTATATATATGCAACAATTAATAGAATGCGTCCCTAATTTTAGCGAAGGAGTTAATCTTCATATCATCAAAGAAATTACTAACGAAATTGAAAGTATTGACGGTGTAAAATTATTAAATGTAGATCCGGGCAAAGCCACTAACCGTACTGTGGTAACTTTTGTTGGACCACCGGAAATGGTTATTGAAGCTGCTTTTCAGGCTATTAAAAAAGCCGGTGAATTAATTGATATGAGCAAACATAAAGGTGAGCATCCGCGTATGGGCGCTACAGATGTGTGTCCGCTGATACCAATTGCCGGAATTACAATGGAAGAGACGGCGGCGTTTGCAAAGAAATTGGCCAAAAGAGTAGGAGAAGAGTTAAAAATTCCAGTTTATTTATACGAAGAAGCGCAAGCCGATAAAAAGAGAAGTAATCTTTCTGTGATCAGGGCCGGGGAGTACGAAGGTTTTTTTAAAAAAATTAAATTACCGGAATGGAAACCGGATTTTGGTCCGCAGGAATTTGATGAAAAGCGCGGGGCTACAGTAATAGGGGCCCGTGATTTTTTAGTGGCCTACAATGTAAATTTAAATACCACTTCAACACGTCGTGCTAATTCTGTTGCGTTTGATGTGCGTGAGGCGGGCAGGGTATTGCGGGAAGGAAATCCGGTTACCGGAAAAATTATTACCAATGCTGATGGTACGCCAAAGTCTATCCCCGGCAGTTTAAAATCGGTGAAAGCCATTGGTTGGTATATTGAAGAATACGGTGTTTGCCAGATCTCCATGAATTTAACCAACATCAATATTACTCCTTTACATATTGCGTTTGATGAAGTTTGCAAAAAAGCAAGTGAGCGCGGGCTGCGCGTAACAGGATCTGAGCTCGTAGGTTTGGTTCCTCTTAAATCATTAACAGATGCCGGCAAATACTTCCTGAAAAAACAGCAGCGATCAACAGGTGTAAGCGAAAAAGAATTAATAAAAATAGCTGTTAAAACAATGGGGCTTGACCAACTGGCTCCTTTTAAGCCTGAAGAAAGAGTAATTGAATATTTATTAAAACAGGTACTGGATTCAAAACTTGTAAACATGAACCTGGTTGCTTTTGCTGATGAAACGGCAAGCGAGAGCCCTGCTCCGGGTGGTGGTTCAATTGCCGCCTACGTTGGAAGTTTAGGTGTTTCTCTTGCTACAATGGTTGCTAATTTAAGTTCACATAAAAAGGGGTGGGATGATAGATGGGAGGAGTTTAGCGACTGGGCAGACAAGGGTCAGAGAATAAAGGATGAATTACTTCGATTGGTGGATGCCGATACTGCGGCGTTTAATAAAATAATGTCGGCTTTTGGTTTACCCAAATCTTCGGAAGAAGAAAAGAAAATTCGCACACAGGCTATCCAGGATGCAACCAAATTTGCAATAGAAATTCCATTTAAAGTAATGCAATTAAGTTTTGAGAGTCTTCAGTTAATAAAGGCAATGGCGGAACATGGAAATCCTAACTCGGTAAGTGATGCCGGAGTAGGCGCGTTATGTGCCCGAAGTGCGGTTTTAGGCGCTTTTATGAATGTTCGGATTAATGCTTCTGGATATGAGGATAAGAATTTTGTAAAGGATATTCTTGCAAAAGGAAAAAGTATTGAAGAAAAAACAATCGCAGAAGAAGAAACCATATTAAAAATAGTAGATGCCAAAATCGGATTATAAATTTTAAACTTTAATAATATATCTTAAACAAAAAATCTGATAACCGTGGACCCAAATTTAATTTCCCGTCTTTTTGATACCCAACCGGATTCTGTTGTTTGGTTTATTCCTGTTTATTTAAATGATGAAGTGGCAGATTTTGAAGTAGGTTATTGCAATACTGCAGCTTGTGAAATTCTTAAAGCCTCACGTTCTGAGGTTTTGGGCTCGCGTTTAAAAACTTCAGTATTAATGGATGAAACTTCGCGACAACGGATTTTGGAACAATGCATGGAGGTATGGAAAAGTGGTGAATTCATCGAGTTTACTTATCACAGTCCGTACATCGACAAATATTTTAATGTTCAAAGAAGCAAGGTTGAAAATGGAATTTTAAGTGTTACACGCGATCATACCTTGCTGGTTCAAACCCAAATAGCAAAAGAAACGCAGGCGCAATTTTTGAATAATCTCATTGTTAGTTCTCCTTACGGGATCAGCTTGTATGAATCAATTCGCGAAAAGGATAAAATCAAAGATTTCCGAATGAAAATCGCTAACCAGATGGCGGCTGATATAACCGGATTTTCGCTCGAAGACCTGCAAAAATATACAGTAAAAGAATTAATGCTCATAAGAGGTCATACTTCTTATTTTGAAACCTGTGTAAAAGTAGTTGAAACAGGCAGGCCTGAGTACTCAGAACTTTTTGTAGAGCAAAGAAATAAATGGATTGGTATATCCATGACTAAATTTGAGGATGGATATTTATTAAATTACACGGATATAACACGGGCAAAGAGTCTTGAGCAACAAGCCCGTGAGCAGACCAAAATGCTTGAAAATGTTTTGAATAATTCCGTAACCGGATTTTTTTCATTGGAAGCAATTAGAGGAAGCAGTGGGAAAATTATGGATTTTAAAATTATAATGTGTAATCCCGCTTGTAAAAAAATGCTTGGTTTAAATGACAATGTAATTGGAAAGACCTATTTAACTATTTTTCCTTCTGCAAAACTGAATGGTTTGTTTGATACGAATCTTAAGGTTATTGAAACCGGCGAGGCATTTCGACAAAAAATAAGTTATACCGGCGATGGTTACGATGGGGAGTATGACCTGGCAATAAGTAAAATAGATCAAATTCATCTGGTTCATTCGTTTTATCCAATGAACCAGGAAAGAGTACGTGAATTTTAACCCCTTAAACCCTGTGTGGAAGCTCTTTTTAATGGTTAACGTCAAACAATAAAAAAGTTTCTAACATTTTAAAACCTTTTTTAAAAGTCTAAGTATAATACAGCTAAGAATAAAAGATAATACATTTTTTGTTAAAAATTAAGGTGGTTAAAGAAATGTCTTAACCATAAAGGAATGAAGGATAAATAAATTGGTACTAAATTAAAGTTGGAGCTCACATGGAACTAAAAACACGGCATATACTCTTTATTGCAGCCTGTTTAAATATTAGCTGTTTTTTTTCTCAATCAGTTTCTATAACCCCATTTAATTCTTCTTTTTGGAACGCTTACGCGGATAAAATACATTTAAATGACCAGGACCGTCTTGAATTTATGTCAGCGCATAAAAAACTTAATTCAGGTATTACCGCAACTTCAAATTCACAAATCCCATCTTCACAAAAAATAATTTCACCTACCAACAGTGTTTTGGCGGGGCCCTGTATAAACGCTGATTTTGAATTAGGGAATTTGACAGGCTGGGCAACAAGTTCTGGTTTTCACCCTGGTTTCAATCCCCTTGGCTGTTGCCCCA
>JAOQAF010000237.1 GCA_025963735.1 Bacteroidota bacterium | reverse complement strand
ACACATAAAATTTTCCGGGTTCGAACGGGGCAAAATCAATATCACAAAATGAAATATTTTTATTGTTGGTATCAACAGGCAACATAATTTTTTCAAACGTTTGCCAATCATCCCTTGTTATAAAAATTTCTTTAGCCGTGTAGGCTATCATTTCTCCCGGACTTTGCTTATTAAACACAAGCCCTTCCATCATAAATAAATTTTTTCTTTTGCCTTTTGGCCCAACTTCCTGCCAGCTGATACCTCCATTGGTAGTTTTCAATATACCGCTTCCATAACCTATAGAAAGACCGCTGTTGTGGCCGCTCGCAACAAAAATGGTTTTATTTTGCGTGTTGGGTTTTACAACAATATCCGAAACACCGTAACACATACCGTTGTAAGAGTCGGAAATGTTTTGCCACGCGGGCTTTTCAGCCATTCCATTTTCGGTTTTAAATAAACCCCCGCTTGAGCTTCCTGCCAATATAAAATTCGCATTTAAAGGATCGGCCCATATCGATTTCATAAATCCTTTAACCTGTTCAGTGGTTTCTTTAGGTCCTATGTAATTCCATTGTCCGGCTGTAAACTGACCTTTCGCTGCCATCCATGAAACAAGTATTAGTATGTGCAACCAGGAGTTAAATTTCACGCTTAAATTTAATCAATTAATTGGCTATTTTTGCAGCCATAAAAACAACAACGTATGTCGCAAAAGCCGGAAGATTTTTTTAAAAATATTATTTCACACAGTAAAGAATACGGTTACATATTTCCCAGCAGCGAAATTTATGATGGGCTGAGTGCCGTTTATGATTACGGACAAAACGGCGCGGAATTAAAAAAGAACTTGCGCGAATACTGGTGGAGAGCGATGGTTCAGTTGCACGAAAACATCGTGGGCATTGACGCATCCATATTCATGCATCCTACTACATGGAAGGCCAGCGGACACGTTGACGCATTTAATGATCCTTTAATTGATAACAAAGACAGTAAAAAAAGATACAGGGCCGATGTGTTGATTGAAGAGCATGTGGCAAAGATTGAAGATAAAATTGAAAAGGAAGTAGAAAAAGCGAAAAAACGTTTTGCTGATTTTGATGAAAGCATGTTCCGTTCAACAAACGCGCGCGTGATTGAATACCAAACTAAAATAAACGAAATTAATACACGGTTTAAAAACGCGTTAAATGATAATAACCTCGCAGAAGTAAAGCAAATAATTGTTGATTGTGAAATTGTTGATCCTGTAAGCGGGAGCCGCAACTGGACAGATGTACGTCAGTTTAACCTTATGTTTTCTACATCAATGGGATCGGTGGCAGAAGAAGGGAACATTATTTATTTACGTCCTGAAACCGCGCAGGGTATTTTTGTAAATTATTTAAATGTGCAAAAAACCGGAAGAATGAAATTACCTTTTGGAATTGCTCAAACTGGTAAAGCTTTCAGAAATGAGATTGTAGCCAGGCAGTTTATTTTCAGAATGCGTGAATTTGAACAAATGGAAATGCAGTTCTTTGTAAAGCCGGGTACTGAAATGGAATGGTATGCTTACTGGAAAGAAGAGCGTTTAAAATGGCATTTGAGTTTGGGTCTTGGCAAAGAGAATTATAAATTTCATGATCACGTAAAACTGGCGCACTATGCGAATGCAGCCGCTGACATTGAGTTTAAATTTCCTTTTGGATTTAAGGAGCTGGAAGGAATTCATTCGCGAACTGATTATGATTTAAAACAACACGAACAATCCAGCGGGAAAAAATTACAATATTTTGACCAGGAAGAAAACAAAAGTTATGTGCCTTATGTAGTAGAAACTTCGGTTGGACTGGATCGTTTATTTTTATCGGTTCTTTCCACAGCTTTTAAAGAAGAAACATTAGAGAACGGTGAAACACGTGTGGTTCTAGGTTTACCACCCGCCCTCGCCCCTATTAAAGCGGCAATTTTCCCACTCGTTAAAAAGGACGGCCTTCCTGAACTAGCAGAAAAAATTATAAAACTTTTGAAATTTGATCACATTGTAACTATTGACGAAAAAGATACAGTTGGAAAACGTTACAGAAGGCAGGACGCGATTGGTACTCCTTATTGCATCACCGTAGATCATCAAAGTCTTGAAGATAATACAGTAACGGTTCGCGACCGTGACACCATGAAACAGGAAAGGTTGAAGATAGAAGACTTGTGTAAATTTCTGGATGAAAAGGTAAGCTTAAAAAGCCTGTTAAGACTGCTGGAATAAAACTGATTAGTTTAAACGAAGTTTTCAGCAATTTTTTTTGCTACTTCGTCAAACTCATTTTTTGTAAGTTTTAATTTATCGTTGGCAAAATTACAATCGTTCATGGAATTAATTGGAATAAGGTGAATGTGCGCGTGAGGCACTTCCAATCCAATTACATGCATAGATACACGCTTGCAAGGCACACTTACTTTTATCGCCTCCGCCACCCTTTTGGCAAATAGCATTAAACCAGTGTACTTGGGTTGTTCAAGATCAAAAATATAATCTACCTCTTCTTTGGGAATTACAAGAACATGTCCTTTTTTTAATGGAGAGATGTCAAGGAAAGCAAAATAACTTTCGTCTTCCGCTACTTTATAACAGGAAATTTCACCTCTTATAATTTTAGAAAAAACAGTTGACATAAAAGTTAAATAGTAATCTCCAGAATTTCAAAAGTAACTTTTCCTGCGGGAACCTGAACTTCGGTGGTTTCACCAACTTTTTTTCCAAGCAGAGATTTTCCAATCGGAGAATCAACGGATATTTTTCCGGCTTTCAGGTCAGCTTCGCTTTCCGCTACCAGAGTGTATTTCATGGTGGCGCCGTTGTTTTTGTTTTTTATTTTAACTGTGGTTAAGATGCTTACCTTGCTAAGGTCGAGAAGTGTTTCGTCAACTAAACGGGCATTGGCTATTACTTCCCGCAGTTTTCCAATTCTTACTTCGAGTAAGCCCTGGGCTTCACGGGCGGCGTCATACTCCGCGTTTTCGCTTAAATCACCTTTATCGCGCGCTTCAGCCACGGCTGCTGTGCACTTTCGGCGTTCAACGGTTTCAAGTAAATGAAGTTCGGTTTTTAATTTTAATAAGCCCTCTTCTGTATAATATCCAACTGTTTGTGCCATGGTTATGTTTTTAAAAACGAAGAATCCCGATATATACCGGGACTCTCTAATAAACAAAAATAATAAAAAAATCTATAAATTCACTCTAAGCCCAAAAGTATGGGTTCCGCCAAAAGGATTGGTAAATCTGTAGGAATAATCCAGTCCGATAGTAGATTTTTTTTCGTTGAAGGGAATTTCAAATGTTAAACCGGCGGCAGGACCTGTAAATACGGTACGTCGGGTATCGGCACTAAAGATTCCTTTTTCAGCGTAAAAACCTGCTCTGAGCATCAACATCTCTTTATAAGAATATTCAGCGCCCAATAACAAATTGTCATAAGTGAAAGAGTTGGAAGTGTAAGTGGCGTTCAACGTTAAACGCTGTTTTTTCGAGCGTCCGGTACTGTCTTTAAGTAAATAAAAATCGTATGAACTTCCGATATTAACAAGAGCCGGTAATTCGAATGCACCGGAACGGTTATTAACTGTTAGTTCATAATTGGTTCCGTATTTTACTGTTGACTGGCGTGTTAAACCATCTCCACGGTAAGTCATTTTAGGTCCCCAATTTTTCAAAGTAATACCGATATGAATTTGATCGTACTTTCCGGTGTGGTACTGAATACCTGCATCAATTGCAATACCTCTTGCCGATACGTTTGGAATTTGTTCGCTTAATATTTTGAAGTTAACCCCACCATAAATATTATCGGAAAACATTTTAGCATAAGACATGCTGATGTTATAAAATGTAGGAGTATAAGAACCAAGTCCGCCTTCAGGCTGATCTTCGGTAGTAATATCAATTTTACCACCGTTGATTGCAACGATACCAAGACCAATTGTTCCGGTTTCGCCAACACCCTGGGTTAAACCAAAACTGTTGATGAAAATATCAGTGCCTTGCAGCCAATTGGAGCGGTTAAAAATAAATTCGGTTTTACGGGTAAAAGCTGTACCTGCAATATTCAGGAACTGAGCCTCAAGGCCTCGTACACGAGCTGAGTTAGACCCTGCCATTCCAGAATTTCTGGCATAAGGATTAATAAGCAACTGGCTTGCACCCGCTTGGCCGGCGCGCTCAGGGTTACCTGCCTCAAGTAAAGTAGAGGCAATGATAGCTGTAGATAAACCTATATATTTTAAATTTTTGATCATACTTTCTTCTTAATTCATTAATAGCTTTGAACGTCAAGCGGACGCATAACACCAAACCATTTTACAATCTTTTCACCAACACCAGGTGCATCTATATGTAAAATGTAAAGACCGCTGGCAATGGAAATGTTATTCTGGTTTTTAAGATCCCAATCCACAAAAGATAAACGTTTAGACTGAATGATATCCTGACCGGTTCCTGCTTTTCCTAAAGTAAGATCTTCCTGTCCGCTAACATCCCGCTTAATGGTACGAACTAATGTTCCGTTCATTGAGAAGATTTTAATTGTACACTTATTCGGAAGATTGGTAATTCTTACTTTATTGTCAACCCTTGAATTTTCATAAGCTGAAGATCCGTAATAAGGATTAGGTACAACTTTTATAAGATCCAAAGCACTTTTCTGAGTAGAAGCCTGTTGAAACAATGTAGAAATATCATTCGTATTAAATGAATACATTGGGAAGTTATTATTCTGAGGAGTAGCACTCACATCAGTTGTTAATAAACTTGGACTGTTAACGGTGGTTAGTTTGTTGTAAGATCCGTATGGTTGAGGCGCGCCTCCCGCAGGCACATTCAGAACACCTGCATATCCATAACGGTAAGGCTTGGATACATTAATTTGAATCCTGACATCGGAAGGCATTTGATCAGGAGTGGCAAATGCTTGTCCTGGAGCGGTCATAGGAATCGATGTATAAATTATATCCCTTTCTACTGCTTCAAAAGCTGCCATAAAACCACCACTGACTGCACCACCATTTGTATAAATCGCATCAAAGAACTTAGACAAAATATTGATGATTCTTGCGCCATGGTCATATTTACCTACACCATAATCTGAACCATCGAGGGCTGCTTCCCAGGTATAAATATCACCTGTGTTTTTAAATTTCCCTGTCACAGAATTTCCGCCAAAAACATACACAAAGTGTTTGCCACCAAAAGCATAAGGATACGGAGTGTGAACATTTGAAGTAGGATTCCACATCATGTCATTACCATTATTTTCTTTCTGGTAACTGTCTTCACCAAATGCTATATTTAAACGCTCACCTGTTTCAATGTTAATAGCATATCCAGGGAACCAACCCATTCCTTTTGAATTAATAAAATCAGCATCGTCAGGATTGTTTGTTACAACACCGTCACCCACTTTGCCATTTTTATCAACTGAACCATGGTTTCTAGGGGCAAAGAATGGAACAAAACCTTCACTTAAGTTAGATTTTTCCTGCATTTCAAGAACAACGCAGCGTGTCCATTTACTTTTATCTTTTGTATAAACTATTAAAACACTTCCTAATTTCTTTAAATCCGTGTTGTTTCCATTCGGATTTTGAGCCGAGGTTTGAGTAATAGTATAAGTGGATTTGAAATAAGGGTCATTTTCCCAAATTCTCCCATTAAATCCGGGACCACCATATACACGTGCCGGCAAAGATGAAGATACACCAGGGGTAATAGAATAGTAAGATGCGGCAAGAGGATAAGGAGACCAGGTTCCTCCAAGGATTTTTGCAAATTGTTTTTGAGGATCGTAGAAAGCCTTAGAATATAAAGCGTCTTCATTACCTGTTGCTTTATTACTACCTGAAAGAATCCAGTTCATTGGGCTTATTCCATCAACATCCTGAAGTGGGTTTAACCAGCCTGAAGTACCATTTTCATAAGAAATACTCGCACCGATAAAGGAACCGGCATCAGGTCCCTGATAATCGCTGGCGAGCTGTGAATTATCCACTAAACTGTTAACTACCCCACCCGGATCGGCAACCTGTTTAATATTTAAAGAGAAACCTAAATCAGGGAAGTAAAATTCGTTACCCACTTTTATCGTTTGGTAAAGAGTGTCTTTATAAAATGGAGAAGTTGTATTGGTGCTAGGAGTTGGATCATTCGGATAGTAGGTCTTACCCGAAGAAAGATCTTTTAATTCCCAACTTGTATTATCAACATTTAACGAGGCAATGTTAGCACCATTTCCTGTGGTACCATTAGCTGTTGAGGAAGCGGCTGAAGGCATTGCATTTAACCAGGGTCTTGGTAAAGTAGGGTTCACAGAGTAAGTAGGATCAACACTTGGTGACCACACTGACTTCATTGTGCTGTTAATGAACCTGAAGCTAAACGTTGCATCTTTTACATTTAAAGGATCTACTACACGAATGCTTAAAGGACCTTGAGCATTTTCATAAGTAATATCAGCTTTAAAGAAATTATTAACGATCTCATTTTCTGATTGACGCGTTAAAGTAAGTTTATTACCGCCATTTCCCTGACCTTCAATACGGGTAATTTTTGGTCCGAAACCATATGCGGATTGCATTACGGTACCTTCTTTTTCCATATCGGTATTGTGAGGAATACCCGCAGCACGTTTAATCTTACGTCCCTCAAGGTATGGTCTTTTTTGACCGAAATAATTAGCAGTTTGGCTGCTCAAAGGAGAAACGTCAGGAGCGTAAGTTAAATAATTATTATATGCATAAGCAACAGCCAGGAAATAATAGGTTTTATTATTAATGAGTTTTCTATTATCACTGGTAGAGAAGGCATCATCTGTAACTTTAAATGTAGAAGAGATACCGTTATTGGCACCATCTACCATTACTTTTGGAACAAGACCTCCAATGGCGTTATCCTGAACATAATTCACCAAACGGGAAACATTGTTTTTAAGATCTGTCTGGAATACAGGAATCGCTTTGGTTCTGTCAGATAAATCAGTAGAAGTTACTTTATCATCTTTAACCTGATAAACGATATAACCTTCAAACTTGTAGAACTTATCAGGATTAGATAAAGCCTGAACAGTAGAAGTTGGATCAGATAAAATTGAAATATCTTCTTCGTTATAATCATCATTGAATTGCTTATAATTATTCGAACCCTTTTTGTTGGTTAAATAAATAATTAATTCATTATTAGTTTCCTGAATGGTCATATCCGGAGCTTCAGGTCCATCAAGTAATTTAAAGCAATTATTAAATAATGCCTGAGCCTTATCATCGGCTACTCTTAATAATTTAACCGACTCAATGTTACCGCCTTTGCTCGGACTTTGTGCCCATGGCATACCATAAGTGATCACATTAACAGCGCCAGGCTTTAAAGTAAATGGTCCGGCAGATTGTAAGAAACGACGGTCACCAGGAAGGTTACCTGCGCTTTTTTCAGTCCAACCGGTTCCTCCTACAGGATCACCATCATAAACAAATTGAGAAGGAGCGGTACCACCGTACGCGTTGCCACCTTGGGTAAACGGTGAACCGTCTTTCCAGAAACCAGTCATAAAATTGTAATAATGGATTGCAAGATCAGGATTGGTAGTTTGAGGAGGAAATGCGCCAATGTTATTATTGTAATAGGTAAAACGCGACATTTGAATAGACTCTCCCGGTTCATCCACACCTGTATATTGAGTTTGCGGAACAACGTTCGCGTCCTGATCATTATCAATTCCATCGTTTGGATCGGCTAAAGGTCCTCTGAAAAAGTCACAACCTAAAGCAGGAGGATAATCCTGGTAACCGTTAGTTCCGCTGGCGGTTTCATCAAACGGATCGGCATTATAAATATATCCTAGACCTCTTGTTACATCACAACCTACATAATCATCCAGGTAATACCCCAAATCAGCATCCACCCAAATAGTAAAATAGGTTTGATTTAACTGATATGAAGATCTGTTATGAATCTCATAACTATAGAAGGTCATGTTATTGATCTCATCATTTGTTTTAAAGGCAAAAGCCTGAGCCCGAACTTCCACGCCGATGGCTAAACCTTTGGTTTCGGTATGAATCCCACCATTATCATTAAAAACCCAGAATAAAGTATTATCCCCGAATAACTTTGTTTTACAAAAGCCCAAATTATCTTTTAAGGCTTCGTTCTTAACGTCATAAGCAGGATAATCGCCTGCGGTAGGGTCATAATACAAATCGCCATCCACATCCACAAAAGGAGCGAGGCTTCTACCTTGTTTTTTACTTACATCCCCATTACCCGGCCACGCAAGAATATTAGGAGTAATAACACCATTTGTTACAAAATTATCAACCTCAACACGTGACAATGAATATAACTGATCAAATTTTGCACATTCTGCAGGATCCGCACTTGCGTTAGAAGTATCCAAAGGCCCAGGCCAAAAGTCAACCCCATTTTGTCGGTAAGTCATGGCTGCCACTTTTAATTGACCCCCAACATCTAATCCGCCCATCCAAATAGATCCGGCGAAAACGGAAGAGACGCCATTGTTACGATTTGCAGTAGCAGGAACTATGTAATAGGCATTTCCATTACCGAAAAGATCCCACCACATATCACCACCACTATAAATAATAGTTCTAATGTTGTTCACCCAAAGTTCACGGCTTGATTTCGGGTTAGTACAGTTTGCCATAACTTTATTACCCAGATCGTTGCTGCTAGCAGATCTTTCATGGCCCACTTTTTCATGCGCTAACAAAGTTGTTGTTGCTAAAACATTTAAAAATATAATTAATTTTTTCATTGTAATTCCTCCTTATATTAAAATTCAAACATTAAACCTAAACGTATTTGGCGAGGTAAGTTATAATTACCCGGTGCATTCATTCTAATACTGTACAGGTCATAAAAAGAAGCGGCACTGTTAGCTTTTGATAAAGAACTTTGTGCTTGGCCGGATGTCAAATACCCATCGTCATTGGCGTTGCCGGTAAAATTATATACATTTAAAATGTTTTTTGTATTAAATAAATTAAGTACTTGAACATAAACATTTAGATTACCGGTTTTCTTTTCTTCAGTTCCTTTTTTACCCCAACTTAATGGTATGTTTTTATCAACACGTAAATTGGTTCTGAAATTCCATGGTTTCGACGAACCATTGATTTGCCCCACAATACTCGAACGGCCATTTAAACCTCCTTGTGTTGGCACCGCAGAATTCCAGCGTGTGTAAGGGGTTCCTGAACCAAGAAGAAAGGATATGTTAAATCCTACATCTTCGAATATTTGAAGCAACTTACCTGACTTAGTTTTGAAGGAAGGACCTTTATAATCTTTTTCACTTCCAAAACGGAAGTCGTAATTTAATACAAAACTATGTCTTTGATCAAAATCTAATGGTTGGAGAATACGTAAGTTTGGTTGACCCGAAGCCGCCAGATTAGCGCCCGAATTTGCATTTGAACCTGAACCTTCCGCAAATTGTAAGGTATAATTGGCGTTGATTCTGGAGCCACCGGTTCTGCGGAAATCAAAAACAAATGACAAACCTTTAACGGTTCCAAAGTCAATATTATCATACTGAATGTATGTTCTAGGGTAAGCCCCAACCACTTGCTTTTGATTAATCATGTTACGCATTTCTCTATAAAAAGAGGTAATTGTCAGGGAAGCATTCTTACGCTCGTTTAATACCTGCGAGAAACCTAACTCATAATCAATCGTTTGTTGCGGACGTAAGTTCGGATTATTTATTATTGGGGTTGAACTTGCAGATTCCATAAAATAATAATCCAATGGACTGATAACATTATTGGTCGGACGTTGGGTTAATATATCGTAGTGCGCAAAAAAGTTGGCCACATCAGATATTGGGAATGAAAACGCTAAACGAGGCATAGCATTAATCGCCGCCGCATATTGGGTAAATCCACCAGTCGACATTTTAACATCATAATTAGCCCTGTCTTTAAATAAAGGCGTAGGTCGTCCATCTGACGATGATATTAAACTTGGATCGGAAATTTCAGTACCTTCAGAATCAAACCACTTATCACCTTCACGAAAACCACGAATCGACAAAGGAGACTTCCCACCTGACGGATTTTGCGCCACATAAACCGCAGCGTCTTTTGAAATGCTGGATGGGATATTATCCGTAAAACCTGCAGGGAGATATTCAATAGATTTTAAGTCACCAACTTTTGCAAGATCGTGCAAAGCGTACTTATCCTTTAATACCGGCTGATTGGCATCGTAACGATCCACGCGTAACCCCGCGTTAAATTTGATATCCTTAAAATCAAATTTATCCATAATATATACCGAAGCGTAAATAGGCTGGAAAGATCCTACGGGATAAAGATTTCTTCCGTTATCATCTTTCTTGTTTAGGAAGTCATTGATATTTGTCGCACCTTTCACTTTAACCCCTTGAGCGGAATAGCCATTATAGTCTACTAAGCTTGTTTGGGAACTACCATTTAATAAGTCATCCGCGCTAAACATATCCAAGGAGAATGTGGAAGGGTCCATAGCATCAATATTAGGAATGCCTTTGTAATCTTTTGGGAGCCCTAACTTTTCAAGCAACTTTTCAGAGAACTGAGTTTGTTTATTCTCCTGATATTCTCTTTCATAATAATAGTATGGAACCAGACCTGAAAACTGCGGGACAAGAATTGGATTATTTTTATCAAGCTCTTGTAAATGGGATCCAGCTAACTGGCGCATCCTTGTCCATAATGCCGGAGCACCTCCTGCAAGGTAATTAAACTGATAATAACTGTTAGTTCTTTTATCGAATTCTAAGCCAAAGGTAACAGCATGATTTTTAATGTCGGCATTAAAGCTTGTAGCGATTCTGAACTGTTCTTGTAATTGTGTATATGGAGAGGAATATACCGTCCCAAAATTACTGTATAAGGTATAAATGCTATTCGGTTGATCCCCGTTCCTTAAGCCATTATTAGCGGCAATATAATCCATAGAGGTAAAATTATTCGCAGGTGCATGGTCTATAAGATAGCTTGTGTATAAAGCGGCATCAGGGTTTTGAGTGCCTGGAGTAAATTTAACCGAAGCAATTTCCTTTTGGCCAGTGTATTCATATGCGTTTATTGTTTGTCCATTAAGATTAAAATCATTGTGAAACTCGTAATTATACGCAAAATCTTTTTCGGCATAAGTTCTTTCAAACTTTCCTACATAACCATAATTAAAATAGTTGCCTTTGTGTTTGGGGTCTTGAACAGTGTTTTTTAGGTTTTCATAACTCACCAAGAATCTGAAAAATGCATTACTTATAAGTGATTGCGATTTTTCTTTGCTTACAGTGGCATTTTTAAATTTTTGTGTTATAGAAAGATTAACCCTGCTTGTCCGTTGTATACTTTTTGGATTATATGAAGAATTAAATAGTTGATTAGCAGCTGCAGCATTTAAATTATCAGTTAGCTCATAAAATCCCCCCAAAGTAATGTTAGTGTTGGCAGTTGGAGCGTAATCCATTTTACCGTTTAAAGACAATAGTTTATTTGCGGCATTGGGACGGTATTTTTGAGTTTGCATATCATCTTTTGTAACAAACTCTGATGATCGGATAAAACCTATCCCTGATGGAGACGGATGTAACGGGGCATCTTTTAATTCCTGCAATTTAGAATCTTTAATAACGTAAATAGGCACAAAGGATGGATTTGGCTCTTTCACATAATTAGCTTGCCCGGAAATAAAGAAACCTAAAACTGTGCGTTTGGTTGAATCTTTTTTCTTGTAGATAGGGCCACCTACACTAAAACCAATTGAGTTATAGCCGTAAGGATCCGTTAACTGAGAAGAGATTAATTCGATACCACCGAAAAACTTTGATTGTGGTCCACGCGTTGAAATAGAAATAGCGCCGGAAGTTAAGTCGCCATACTGGGCAGGAACCCCACCTGTAATAACATTTAACTGCTCGATAGATTGCTGAGGAAGATTTGGCGACCCAAACACTTTCACACCATCCACAAAATAAGTAGTGTTTCCAGTTCTGCCACCACGCACATTAATGGCTTTTCCCTCATCTGCTTGGTATACACCGGCAGTGGTTGCGGCTACCGAGTTTACGTCTTTAGTTGCTAAATTCTGATAATCTTCGCGAGTAACGGTTTGGCCGGATTTAGTATCCGGATCGATTAGAGGAACCTGGTAGGTTACAACTTCCACCTCATCCAGTCTTACACCTTCGCCATTGGAAAGACCAAGTGGTACATAAGCGGTTTTACCGTCGCCTACAATCACATCTTTCACTTCCTGCGCCTGGTAGCCAACATATACGCCTTTTACCGCGTACTTACCCGGCTCAAGAGGCTTAATAACCGCCACACCATCCATGTCGGTAGTGGCCACGCCTACCTGCACACCGTCTTTGTAAGCCACAACATTGGCAAAGGGAATAGCTTCCTTGGTGTTTTTATCTGTTAATGTAATTTTAATAGCACCATTACCGGTTTGCGCTAAGGCCGCCAGGCCTGTGAAAACTACTAATACGAGTGTTAAGTAAATGTTTCTTATCATATGTTAAATTACCTTAAATACTGTTTTAATAAAGAGCTTAAAATTAGAAATGCTAAGCTTATATTCAAAAAAAAAGTTAATATTATTTATTAAATATCTGGTAATCAACAATGTAATATTTAAATAACTGCTAATTAAGAGAGATTCCTTAACAAATTTAGGTAATTAAGTGTTAAAATCATTTAACATTTAAGATCTGGCAGGCAAATATATATAAGTGGTAGGGTTTTAGATATAATTGGAAATTATACCTTTTTCTTCTTTTTAAACCAGCGTTTGAAAAATGGTTCACGCTTGTTTTCATTGTTCAGTGTAGCGCGCTTTTTGCTTTGTTTCATGCGCTTTTGAACGGTTTTGGTTTGTAAACGTTTATGGTGTGCTTTTACAGCTTTTCGTTCCGCTTTTTCTTTTTTTCTTTTTTCGCGGGATTCTTTACGTTCAAGTTTTCTTAATTTTCGCTCACTTGCAATTGATTTTTCTTTAGGCCCCGTGCCCTTGTCTTGCGCGCACACGGGCACGATAAAATTCAGCAGAAGCAGAATGTATAGAATTCTTTTAATTTTCACTTATATACTGTATTACTTCTACACCAAAACGTCTTAAAAAATCAACGCCTTCATCGGCTGTTAATCCTTTAAAACTCGCGTAGCTGTTTTTATAAAATACCTTTTTTATGCCAGTGGTAAATATTACCCTTGCGCAGGCAATGCAGGGCGAAAGCGTCACATAAAGAGTAGCGCCTTCCATACTTACATTATTTTTTGCCGCGTACAAAATAGCGTTTTGTTCAGCATGCAAGGCTAATGAACAACTTCCTTTACTGTCTCTCGGGCATCCTTCATCCGGCCATTCCAAATCGCAATTATGGGTGCCGGATGGCGGACCGTTATAACCCAGTGAAATGATCCGTGTGTCTTTTGTGAGCACAGCTCCTACATGTGCTTTAACGCAGTGCGAACGCATGGCAAGCTTCTGGGCAAGGTCCATATATATTTCATGAAAAGAAGGTTTGCTCATGGATCGTAATAATATTGCGGAAAAGAAATTTATTTTTTAATAAAGTTGATTATCAAAGACTACATGGCCTCGCTTACTACTTCCTTTACATCATCAGGTAATAACCTTTTAAGAAGGGCTTCAATACCTGCCTTAAGTGTCATGGTACTGCTTGGGCATCCGCTGCAGCTGCCGCGCATCTGAACGGTTACTACACCGTCCTTTAATTCTTTGAATGTTATCTGTCCTCCGTCTGATTCTACAGCCGGACGGATATATTGTTCAAGCACTTCAATAATTTTATTCTCTACATCATTCGAAGGTGAAGCATGCTGTGTGTTAACAGTTACCGTTTCCTTAAATCCTGAATCTTTGGCAACCTCTTTCTGCGGAAGTTTATTAATAATCTCTTTACCTTTGTTTAAATACTCGGTTATAAACACACGCAATTCATCCCTTATCTCTTCCCACTCCACTGAATCACGCTTTGTAACAGTAATGAAATTAGAAGCTATAAAAATACTTTTTACAAAAGGAAATTTAAAGAGTTCTTTCACAATTGGAGCTTCAGCGGCCTCCGCAACAGATAAATACTCGGCTGATGCGCCACTCACCAGCAGCAATTTATTTGCAACAAATTTTACACTTGAAGGATTTGGTGTTTCTTCAGCGTAAATAATATAGGGAATGTCTTGTAAATTCATAATTCAGATACAAAAATACAAACTAAAAACTTCATATTTTGTTTACTTTTGTTTTAATAACAAATGCAGATAAAAACAGATTTCCTGGTAATTGGTTCCGGCATTGCAGGCCTCAGCTTCGCGCTTAAGGCCGCCAACACAGGAAAGGTTATGCTTATTACAAAAAGCAACGCAGAGGAAAGTAACACCAAGTATGCGCAGGGCGGAATAGCAGCGGTTTGGAACACAACAGACAGTATTGAAAAGCACGTGGCCGACACCCTTAACGCGGGCGGAGGGCTTTGTGACGAAAGAATTGTTCGCCTGGTGGTAAGCGAAGGGATTGAACGCGTGAAAGAATTAATCTCACTTGGAACACGATTTGATAAAAACAATGCCGGTGATTTTGATCTTGCAAAAGAAGGCGGCCACACCGAAAACAGAGTCCTTCATTACAAAGATATAACCGGTTTAGAAATTGAACAGTCACTTTTAAAACAGGTTCATGCGCACAAAAACATTACTGTTTACGATCATTATTATTCCATTGATATTATCACGCAACACCACCTTGGAGAAGTGATAACCTCTAAAACACCCGGCATTAGCTGCTTTGGAGCGTATGCTTTAAATACGCGCACAGGAGAGATAGAAACTGTGCTGGCCAAAATAACTGTTATGGCCACCGGAGGCGCAGGGCACGTTTACGCAACTACAACCAATCCTTCCATAGCTACCGGAGATGGAATTGCCATGGTTTACAGGGCAAAAGGTCAGGTTAAGGACATGGAGTTTGTTCAGTTTCATCCTACTTCATTATATAATCCGGGCCAAAATCCGAGCTTTCTTATAACCGAAGCCATCCGTGGTTTTGGCGGAGTTTTGAAAACTTTAGATGGTAAAGAGTTCATGCAAAAATATGATTCAAGAGGATCTCTGGCTCCGCGAGATATTGTAGCACGCGCCATCGACAACGAAATGAAAACGCGCGGCGATGATTATGTATTGCTTGATTGCAGACATTTGGACAGAAAAGGCTTTATAGAACATTTTCCGAATATTTACAATAAATGCATGGCCCTTGGTATTGATCCATTCATAAAAATGATTCCGGTTATTCCCGCCCAGCATTATTTATGCGGAGGGATCTCTGTAAATGATAATGCCGAGTCTTCCATTAAAAACCTGTACGCTGTTGGCGAATGCGCCTGCACAGGCCTGCACGGGGCTAACCGTTTAGCAAGCAATTCACTTCTTGAAGCAGTTGTATTCGCCCATCGTGCTTTTGAACATGCAGTAAAAGTGATAGGAACAAGAGAAATAAAAGAAAACATACCCGACTGGAACGCTGAAGGCACAGAACAAACAGAGGAAATGATTCTTATAACGCAATCATTAAAAGAAGTTCAGCAGATCATGAGTAATTATGTAGGCATAGTAAGAAGTGAACTGCGCCTTAAACGTGCTTTCGATCGCCTTGAAATTTTATTCAAGGAAAATGAAAAACTGTATGAAGAAAAAGTAATAACCCGAAAACTATGTGAGTTAAGGAATGTTATCTGCATTGGATATCTTATTATAAAACAAGCCATGCGAAGGAATGAAAGTGTGGGACTTCATTACATGGTAAACTATAAAAAGAAGAATTAATTCTTATCTTTTAATTTGCCCGCTAACACATAACGGATCTCAGCGAAAGTAATCTCCTCAGGCAAACTGTTTTTTACCGGGTTTAAACCTGTTTCGTATTTAAAATTTTCGAGCGCTTTTAAAATTAGATTTTGTTTTTGCCTGCTAACCAGATAATCAATATTTAATTCGCCGCTTGCAATGTATGGTATCAAATGGCCTTCTATCGTACTTAAGGCATAACCTCGCTCTGTGGCAATTTCTTCCAGCTTTTTGCCTTCTTTAAACAACCTGAACGTTTGTTCCTTGGTAGGAGTTTTCTGATCTTTGGGTTTTTCTTTTGTTACATCCTTTAACGAATACCATTGGTCCGAGCCATCTTCAGCAGCAGGATTTATAATTTTTTCCGCCTTCTGCTTTTTTTCCTTTTTTACTTTTTTAGGGGCTTTGGCTTTCATGTTGGTTTCTAAGCCCTGCTCTTTTACAAATGCATTGATAACACTTAAAAACTGCTCTCCATAAGCTTCCACCTTCGCTTTTCCGAACCCCGTAATCTGCAAAAGATCTTCTTCCTTCACCGGTAAATAATTGGCGAGTTCAGTCAGTGCCTTGTTATTGGCAACCATATAAATCGGCTTTTGCTCTTCGTTGCAAATTTCATCCCGCAATAATAACAACTCCCGGTATAGGTGCGGATGATCAACATTAACGGAAACTTTTGAATTTCTCGCGCTTGCATATACGTTCAATTTAAAATCAGGGAATTTTAACTCAAGTTTATTTTTTACAAAATCATTAAATATAAAACCTCTACTCAACGTTTTTATTAAAGCATGTTTTTGAAATAACCCGTCAAATACAAATTGAAATATTTCATTTAACTCCGTTGCCGCCTCTTTGCTTTCCGTGGTTAATGAACAATTTTTTAAATCATCCAGACATTTCTTAATTTCCGTTTCAAAATACACCGAGGCTTGCATGATCCGACCCTGAAGGGCTTCATTCGTTTCAAAATTCTGAACATCATCTATCAGTTGCCCCAATTGATTTCTGAATTTTACTGAAACGTCCTGCAATGCATCGATCTTTTGAAAAAAATCCGCGCTCCACTCCACTCCTTCATTATTAATCCGGGATTTGTTTACCTGAACAATCGCTGCGGCATCTGACCGTAAATGAAAAAGTTCAGTAAAATCAAACAGACCAGTAAGTACTGTTTTAATATAATTTTTTTTGGAGCCTGAGAATATAGTGTTCACCTGCTCTTCATCCTGCTTGGTGGTTG
>JAOQAF010000233.1 GCA_025963735.1 Bacteroidota bacterium | reverse complement strand
TCGCAATGCATGATCATTCGTGCCCTAAGGAGCCAAACAATGTTTCCTTTACTTTTTATTATTTTCTTTACGCCTCTGGTATCAATAACCTCATAACCTTCAAGTGTCTTGTGAAGTTTAAATGTTCCCTGGCTGTTACCAACATATACATCTGTTTTGTTATGAATGTAAATACAGTTTATACGGTTGCTTGAGGCTATATCCATTTTTTCGGCTTTCAGACTTACCGTTTTAATTTCATTCCCTTTTATTATGCTAACACCGCCATTAAGATGTCCGGTAATGATATTGCCCTCAATTTCATCGATGCAGGATATTTTACTTTGAGTAAAACCATGTTCGCTTGTGTAATACCGTCCTTCTCTGAAGGGAATGTAATATACCCCATGTCCTTCCGTGGAAAGCCATAAAGAGTTTTCTTTGTCAATAACAATGGCCGTGAAAATTTTATCCGAAAAGTCGGGAATGGATTCATAACTGTTTAAATCTTCCTCGTTATGAATATGTATACCATCGTACGATGCTGAAATTATTTTATTGTCTTTATCTTCCAGCAAAGCAATAATAGTCGCATTTTGTTTAGTATGCGCCAGCAGTCCATCTTTTGTGAATTTTAATATGGTGTTATTTACGGATGTAAGAAAAGTACCATCTTTTAACCGCGTGGCAAAATAACGTTTTGCCGTTTTCTGGGTGGAGTTAATCTGACATATTTGTTCCAGAGACTTTTTATATACCGTTATAAAAGGTGCTTTGGTTTCATTTCCTCCAAACACCAAGGCCTTTTCATTTATAAGGTACATGTATTCCCCGTTTTCAGGAAGAGAGATCCATGACACATTCTTCTCTTTCCATTGCGGTGCTATTTTTAATATAATTTTAGAGGTTGTGCCTACCCAAACAGTATCCGCTTCATCCACAAAAATGGATGTTAATACCAGGGCATGTTTTCTGATTTCTTTTTCTAAAACAAGGTTGCAGGGCAATGTATGTACACTGTCATTTAAAAAATAAGACAATTTACCTGAAAAAGAGCGTAACCATATTCTGCCTTTTAAATCTTCACAAAAACCAAAAACAGTATTGTCTGGTAATCCGTTTTCCGTGCTGTAATTTTTAAATTCATTTCCGTCGTATCGACTTACACCCATATCAGTTGCAAACCACATATAACCCTTTGAGTCCTGCAACATTCCGTAAACTTCAGGGCTGGGCAAACCGTTTTCCGCGTTAAAGTTACGCATCTGATAAAACTGTGAAAAAAGATTACCGGATAAAAAAATGTAAACAAATAAACATATAGGTTTTAGTGGTTTAACCACAGATTTTATAATATGTTTAATAAAAAGAATCAATTAGTTGGTAAGATATAATTTTAAGGACCGGTAAATTATCGCGCAAATATAATCTATATATGTATTGCCTGTAAACAATCAATTCTTTTGTTAATTGTATACTTTAGTAGCCGCTCTGCAGTTGCAAATTGCATACCTTTATTTTCAAAAGTAAAAATTGGTTTTCAATCCCTTTAAAATAAATCTTCCTGTTACCGATATCATTCCATTGGTTCGTCAGCATCTTTCTGAACAGAATATTCTTATTGTTAATGCCCCACCCGGGGCCGGAAAAAGCACTCTTCTTCCTTTAGCACTTATAGAGGAAGCATGGTTACTTGGTAAAAAAATTATTATGCTTGAGCCAAGAAGGCTTGCTGCCAAAACAATTGCCATGCGAATGGCCGCTTTGTTAGAAGAAGAAGTTGGCCAAACGATAGGATACAGAATTAGATTCGAGAATCGCGTTGGGAACACCACGCGTCTTGAAGTTGTAACCGAAGGAATCCTTACAAGAATGCTTCATAATGATAATGCACTGGAAGATGTAGGACTGGTAATTTTTGATGAATTTCACGAACGAAATCTTCATGCAGATGTTGCCTTGGCATTGTGTCATGAAGCGCAACAGGTTCTAAGACCTGATTTACGGTTGATGATTATGAGCGCAACACTCAATATGGCCGAACTTGTAAATTTGTTAAAGGCTCCAGTGGCCGAAAGCCAGGGAAGGCAATATCCGGTTGAAATTATTTATACTCACGATGCCGACGAAACCTTGCTTCCTGAACTTACGGCGCGAACCGTTATAAAAGCTGTGCAGGAACAAACCGGCGATACATTGGTTTTTTTACCTGGCGAAGGTGAAATTAAAAAGTGCGAAGAACTTCTTCAAAGCCAGCTCCCCGAGTTTTCTATTCATCCCTTGTATGGGCAGTTATCGCAGCAGGAACAGTTTCTGGCCATTATGCCCAATACACGGGGTAGAAGAAAAATTGTACTCGCTAGTTCAATTGCCGAAACAAGTTTAACGATAGAAGGAATTAAAATAGTGGTTGACTCGGGTTTTGCACGCAGCTCACGTTTTGACGTTAAATCAGGATTATCCCGGCTTGAAACACAACGGATATCAAGAGACTCTGCAGACCAGCGCGCGGGCCGTGCCGGGAGACTCAGTAAAGGAGTGTGTTACAGAATGTGGACAATGGCAACGCACAATCGTTTATCTTCACATCGTATTCCGGAAATTCTGGAAACTGATCTTTCATCGCTTGTGCTTGATATGGCGCAATGGGGCGTAAACGACATTCAACAACTCACCTGGTTAACGCCACCTCCTAAAAGTGCCGTTAGTCAGGCCATTGAAACACTGCATCAGTTACAAGCGCTTGATCATAATAAAATAACTCCTCACGGGAAGGAGATACATCGTCTTGCTTGTCATCCGCGAATAGCGCATATGTTATTAAAAGCCAGGGAGGATTCATCGTTACAACTGGCAACCGATATAGCCGCAATTCTTGAAGAGCGCGATCCTCTTCCAAGAGAAACGGGTATTGATATCAACCTGCGTATTGAAGCTTTAAGAAGAGCGCGTAAAAACAATTCGCTGGGCCGTTTTGCGAGGATTGAAAAAGTTGCAGCCTCTTATCGTAGAATGCTGAACGTTGAATGTTGTAACGGGATGGTTGATGTTTTTGAAACAGGATTATTGCTTGCATATGCTTATCCTGAACGCATCGCCTCCGCGCGCGCGGGCAACAATGCGCAGTTTCAACTTGCCAATGGTAAAATTGCAATTGCCGGACACAAAGATGATCTTGCTCATGAAGCGTGGCTGGCTGTGGCCCACATGGATTTAAGAGATGGCCTGGGGAAAATATTTTTAGCTTCGCCTTTAAATCCTAAAGACCTTTTGCCTTTGGTAAAAGAGCAGGAAATAGTTATTTGGGATACCCGAAAGGGCGGACTTATTGCTACCAAAGACCTGAAAATCGGAAATATTGTTTTACAGTCAAAACCACTGATGAAGCCAAGTGAAGAACTTATAACAGGTGCTATTACAAATGCGATTATAAATGAAGGTGAACAGCTTTTAAATTTTGACGAAGAAATTATTCAGCTCCAAAACCGGCTGTTGAGCTTAAGGAATTGGAATCCTTTGGAGGAATGGCCGGATGTAACGACTGAGGTTTTATTGCAAACCAATAAAGTTTGGCTGGGGTCGTATATTATTGATGTAAAAAAGCCTGATGATTTGAAAAAGATAAATCTGTATGATGCCTTGTTTCATTCACTATCATGGGATAAACAACAGGCGCTTGATAAATTGGCACCTTCTGCTCTTATTGTACCCAGCGGATCTAAAATAAAGATCCATTATTTTTCAAACGGAGCTACGCCGGTTCTGTCTGTTCGTTTGCAGGAGGTATTTGGTTTAAGTGACACACCTTCTGTTAACAATGGAAAAGTAAAAGTAGTAATGCATTTATTATCTCCCGGATATAAGCCGGTGCAGGTAACAAGCGATTTAAAAAGCTTTTGGAATACCATGTATTTTGAAGTGAAAAAAGAACTGAAACGAAGATATCCCAAGCACTCATGGCCGGAAGACCCTTGGACAGCGCCTGCAGTAGCCAAAGGGAGAAGTTATAAAAAGTAATATCTTTCGCGTTTTCGCATATCTGCAGTTTAAATGCAGGATTATGTAAATACCCCTTTCACGGTATTTAGAATTATTCTAGTTAAGGTAATTTTGCCTTGAAATTAATTACCGATGATATCTAAAATTCAAATCATTTATATTCTCTTCTTTCTATCGTTGTGCGGTATGGGACAGAAGAAAGATTCTTTATCAAAAAAAGAAATTGAACTTGAAGAAATTCTTATTTCAGATTATAAAACAGTGAATGGTGTTGGCCATTTACCTGACGAAAAAGACGGGATAATTTATTCAGGAAAAAAAAATGAAATTGTTATGGTGGATAGCCTTGATGCAAATAAAGCCATCAATAACACGCGGCAGATATTAGGAAGGATACCGGGATTAAATATTGTTGAAACTGAATCGGCTGGCTTTACCTCTAATGGCATTGCCACGCGCGGCCTTAATCCTTCGCAAAGCATTGAAATGAACACGAGGCAAAACGGATATAACATAAGCGCTGATATTTTTGGTTATAATGAGGCATACTATCTTCCATCTATGGAAGCCGTTAGTCGGATAGAAATGGTAAGAGGGGCTTCTTCCCTTCAGTTTGGTTCGCAATTCGGGGGTCTTGTAAATTATGTCATAAAAGATCCTCCAAAAAATAAAGCGTTTGAATTTTATACTTCTGAAACGGCCGGCAGTTACGGTATGTTTAATACGTTCAATTCTATTGGAGGAACTATAAAAAAAACAAGTTATTACGCTTTTGTGCAATACAGGTCAATGGATGGTTTCCGGCCAAACAGCCAGCAAAAACAATTATCGGGTTTTGGTAAAATACAATATAACGCTACTACTAAATTGTCAATAGGTGTTGAATATTCCTTATTAAGAAACGAGCTAAAGATGCCGGGAGGTTTAACCGACAGTATGTTTCAGGAAAACCCGCAGATGTCGACAAGGAAAAGAAACTGGCTTAAAAGCCCGTGGAACATACTTAGTGCTTCGTTCAATTATAAAATATCCGAACATACTTCATTAAACCTTAAAACCACTTACCTTTTTAGTAATCGTTCTTTAGTGTGGCGAAATGAAGATGGCGGCGCGGGTGCTGCCGATGATTTAGACTCGTCCAATAAATTTGTTTCACGGGAAGTTGGAATTGAAAACATGCAAAATTCTACAACGGAATTAAGATTTTCACACACATATAATCTTGGCGCTTATAAATCAACTCGTTCTTCAGGAGTACGCTATAGTTACGCCTGGTTTACGCGTCGCGGTGGTGGCGAAGGAACAACAAACAGTGATTTTGATTTATCCATACAAGGCGAGTGGGGTTATGATTTAAAATTTACCACAACCAATTTTGCGCCGTTTATTGAAAATAAGTTTACTTTAAGCAATCGGCTAAGTATAACGCCAGGTCTCCGCTTTGAGTTTCTTAACAGTACTGCCAATGGATATAAAAAGGAAGACACTCTTAAATTAATAACTAACGAAAACCGCACACGTACCTTTCCTTTAGCGGGAGTAGGATTGCAGTTTAAAACTACTGAGAGCACGAATATTTACGCAAACATAAGTCAGGCCTATCGTCCAATTGATTATAGTCAGTTGGAGCCTCTCGGTGTAATTTCTAAAATAGATCCAAATTTAAAGGATGCCTATGGATATAATTCTGACTTAGGTTTCAGAGGTACTGTTAAAAATTATTTCAATTTTGACATTGGAGGTTTTTACATGGCTTATAATAACAGAATAGGGGTGACACTTCAAACAGATCCTGTAACGGGCGATTTATATACCCTTCGTACAAACATTGCTAACAGTATTCACCAGGGAATAGAAACCTATGCTGAATTTAATATTTTAAAATGCATGAACCCTTCTTCGGTTTTTGGTTTAAGTGTTTTTAATTCTTTCGCCTATATTGACGCGCGTTATACAAGTGGCGAATATAAAGGCAAACGTGTTGAAACAGCTGCTAACACTGTTAACCGCACCGG